>NZ_JBFRIY010000037.1:41915-148820 GCF_041468565.1 Shewanella sp. 10N.286.54.B9 | reverse complement strand
GTGTTATAGACTATTTGTGGAGAATAACTAAACGGCATAGCCTCCGCCTTGTCAAAATAGCCAATAAACTGCGGCAAAAACAACCGTGAAAGATCAACAGCCCCTAGCAAATGCCGAATCACTAGCAAGTTTTAGTCTATTTGAGCAGCTATTTTTGGTTGCGTGATTTAGCGCAAAGTCTGACCTTGCCCCCTGCTCTACAATTTTGCTACAAATCATAAAAAGAGACCACGAATCTAAGCAACAAATAAGGTTCTATAACCCTACCTTTTAAGAATCAATTAACGAACAATTGATAATGTGCAAATCACTATCTTCCTAAGTCTAAAAGGATATAGGTGGCTGAAAAGCCGAGGTACTAGTTCTAGCAAAGGTTTCTAACGCTAAGACACATAACAACTATAATGAAGGAAGTTCTAAACAATGCATAAGACATTAATCGCCGCAGCCATTACTGCGACATTTGCCCTGAGCGCATGTTCAACAACAAATCAGGAATCTAATCAAGCCGCTATGGTGCAAACCCAGAATCCGTTTATGCAAGCCAGCACCCTGCAATATCAAGCGCCCGACTTTACGCTGATTAAAGATGAGCATTTCGCGCCAGCGTTGAATCAAGGGATAGCTGAACACGACAAAGAAGTCATCGCCATCGCCAACAATAGCGCTGCGCCAACTTTCGACAATACAATTGTGGCATTGGAAAAGAGCGGTGAATTGCTGAATCGTACTTCTAAGGTTTTCTATAACCTTACAGGCTCTAACAGCAATCCAACCTTACGCCAAGTCCAAGGTGAAATGGCGCCGAAAATGGCAGCGCACTCTGACAACATCAATCTCAACCCTGCGCTGTTTACTCGCATAGAAACCTTATATAACAATCGAGCAGACTTAGGCTTAACGGCTGAACAAGACCGCCTTGTCGATGTTTACTATCAACGCTTTGTGCGTGCAGGAGCCAAACTCACAGAGTCACAAAAAACCAAAATTCGTAGCCTTAATGAAGAACAATCTACGCTTACCAATGAATTTGCGCAGCGATTGATGCGTCTATCGAAAGAGATTGCGGTAGTCGTCGACTCCAAAGAGCAGCTAGCCGGGCTTTCAGACAGCGCTATTCGCGCGGCAGCGAAAGATGCTGCTGATAATGGCCATGAAGGTAAATATCAACTCAACATCACCAACACCACTCGTCAGCCTGTTTTAGCACAGCTCGAAAACCGAATACTGCGTGAGCAAGTATGGCAAGCCTCTGCTAATCGTGGCCTCAGTGGAGAAAACGAAACCGCTTCATTAGTTGCGCGTTTAGCGCAGCTTCGTGCAGAACGTGCCGAACTTTTAGGCTTTGAAAGCTGGGCCGATTATCGCCTAGCACCACAGATGGCAAAAACGCCAGAAGCGGTTTACAAGATGTTTGGCTCTATGGTGCCAGCCGTTGTTGCAAATACCAATAAAGAAGCCGCCGACATTCAAGCGATGATAACTAGAACCGGCGGCGATTTTGAGCTCGCTCCTTGGGATTGGGCTTACTACGCCGAGCTGGTTCGCAAAGATAAGTACGACTTAGATGCAAGCGCTATTCGCCCATATTTTGAGTTTGACCGCGTATTAGAAGACGGTGTGTTCTTCACCCTTAAAGCACTGTATGGCGTAAGTTTAACCCCACGCCCAGATCTACCTGTATATCACCCAGATGTAAAAGCCTACGAGATGTTTGATGAAGATGGCACTAGCTTAGCCATCTTCTATGCCGATTACTTCTCTCGTGAAGGTAAACGTGGTGGAGCTTGGATGAGCTCTTTTGTGACCCAATCAGAGTTGCTTAACAATAAGCCTGTGGTGGTCAATGTAATGAATATTAAGAAGGCACCTGAAGGCGAGCCTACCTTTGTCAGTTATGATGAAGTGACCACCATGTTCCACGAAATGGGTCATGGCACTCATGGTATGTTCTCAAAAGTAATGTACCCAACCTTGTCTGGTACTTCTGTTTCACGCGACTTTGTTGAATTCCCTTCTACTTTTGAAGAGGACTGGGCTGCCCACCCTGAAGTACTTGCTAATTATGCCAAGCACTATGAAACTGGTGAAGCGATCCCACAAGAACTGTTAGAAAAACTGCTTAAGTCTCGTAGCTTTAACCAAGGTTTTGATACTTTAGAGTATATGTCAGCAGCGCTGTTAGATCTTGAGTGGCACTCACTTAAAGCCGGTGAACCACTGCAAGATGTGGCCAGCTTTGAAGCGGCAGCACTGAAGAAACACGCAGTAGACTTACCTGCGGTACCGCCGCGTTATAAGTCGACCTACTTTGCGCACGCATTCCCTGGAGGATACTCAGCCAGCTACTATGCCTACATGTGGAGTGAAATTTTAGCTGCTGACGCTTTTGCCTACGTACAAACTCAAGGTGGGTTGAATAGAGAAATAGGCATGAAGTTTAGAAAGACCATTCGTGAAGTCGGTAATACCGTTGCGCCTATGGACGCCTATAAAGCCTTCAGAGGTCAAGAGCCAACAACCGACGCCCTACTGAAGCGCCGCGGCTTGAACTAGTTCTTATACCAATCGGCATAAAGATGGTCGCTCAGCGAGAGTTTAGCGGTTTTGAGGCAAGGCAGTGAGTGAAGTACATAGTTATTCTACGTTCAAGCTCATTAACCCAGCATCAGAGCCGTTAAAGCTCGCCTGTAAGGAGTGTTTTTGGCTTCCTAATTCGGTGTTGGATAAAGGCAATAGGGAACAACCATTATGGCAATTATTCGCCTTGAATTAGTTTGCCAAAAAACACTCTGAGTCGAGCCACTACTTATACCAATTGGTATTATACCGATTGGTATTATCCCCACAAAAATGCCGCTCTAATTAGAGCGGCATTTTTATGTCTATCGAATTATCTGACTAAGCAGTGGTTCGCTGACAAGATTTAATCCGCAGTATAATCACACTAATCACAAACAGTGCACTACACGTTAATAAACCTGCAGTCACCGACTCAGTGAAACCAAGTACGATGTAACCTGCCAAACTAATACCTGCAACAATAAGGGCATAAGGCAACTGCGTGATCACATGATCGATATGATGACAATTAGCACCTGTCGACGACAAGATTGTGGTGTCAGATATCGGTGAACAATGGTCACCAAATACCGCACCAGCAAGCACTGCCGCAAGCATTGGTAACATCATGCCGGTGTGGCTACCCATCGCCATATCGGCTGCAATAGGCAACATAATACCGAATGTCCCCCAGCTGGTGCCGGTAGAGAAAGCAGTCAAACCTGCTAGTATAAATAGCACTGCTGGCAGCATGGCAAACGGAATATTACCGGTTGCTAAGCTCGCCATATACTTACCAGTTTCAAGTTGGCCAATCACGCCCGCTATCGTCCAAGCAAACAACAAGATGTAGATGGCTGGTAGCATAGATTTAGCGCCCTCAACCACACCTTTAACGATCATCTTCTTATCTACGCCTTGGTAGATCACCAATGCGAGCGTAACAACAAGACCAATTAAGGCACCAAAAAACAGTGAAGAACCCACATCAGTATTCTCAAACGCACCGATTAAGCTGAACGCTTCGTTCTTAGCTGCGAGCGCATCACCGCCACTGCTCACCATAAAGTAAAAAGTAGCAAAGACTAATACGGTTATAGGCAAGAACAAGCCGATGATCTTACCGGTGTCAGCTTCAGGTAGATCTGAATTTGCTCCAGGAGGTAACCCTTTAGTTTCATCATAAAGATTACCCTTTTGAGCATTAAGCTCATGCTGGCGCATAGGACCAATATCTAGTCCCATTAGCGCAACACAAAGTAGTAATAACAGCGCGAAAATAGCGTAGAAGTTCATCGGGATCATCTGTACAAATGTGCTTAGATGTCCTGAGTCAGTAAAACCATGAGCCGTTAAAATACCGCCGATCAACGCAATAATATAAGCACCCCAGCTTGATACTGGCGAGATCACACAGATAGGCGCGGCAGTTGAATCTAGCAAATAAGCTAATTTACTGCGGGAAATATAGTATCGATCGGTAAGTGGTCTTGCGACGCTCCCTACAACCAAACTATTGAAGTAATCATCAATAAACACTACACAGCCTAGGAACATAGTGAGTAGTTTGGCATCGCGTTTATTACGAATATGGTTACGGGCCCAGTCAGCAAACGCTCGGGCTGCGCCACTCACAGTGATCAATGCAGTGATCATTCCAAGTAGCACTAAGAAACCAAGAATATATAGGTTCCAGCTGTTGAGTGCACCGTCATCCCACACGAGCCCCATCACTTTTTCACCTACGTATTGCGCCGTATTCACTGCAGAAAAATCTGTCAGCAATAGCGCACCCAGCAGGATCCCTACCCCAAGAGAAAGTAAAACACGACGCGTTAACATCGCCAGTACGATTGCAACTACCGGAGGCAGCAACGAAAGTGCCGAATCGGCATAGCTTAAAATTGTCATTTAATTATTATCTTCGCTAAGTACGAATGGAGGCCGACTGAACTGGTGGGAGTTAGCATTGAAAGCTGATTACACCTGTCCTATCAGTAGCGCTCCACAGTAATATCGATGTCTGACATCGATATAAATCTTCCTATCTTCCAGATAAGAAATACTATGGCAGTGCTGTTCCTATTTGGTAACAGCCCCAGCAACAAGCCCCGATATGCTATGTCACTTCGGCATTAAATCCTTTCTCAACAAGTCACAGGCATCACCCTACTTGTCGGTACTAATATTAAATGCACCTCTACTTCTAAGGACGCTAAATAGACAGAGCTAATTAACGTGAATGACATAAAAACATAAGCGGCTTTAGGGATGCTACCCTAAAGCCGCTTATCGTGACACAGTTCTCAAATATTACCAACCCAAACTCATTACCGATAACAGCGCAGCAACCACCAGGTTACAACTGATTGTTTTTTAACTGCCATCAATAAGCTAGTTAATAAATTAAAGCTGTGCTAAAAGCTGAGGTACTGCTTCAAACAGATCAGCTTCCAATCCATAGTCTGCAACTTGGAAAATCGGCGCTTCTGGATCTTTGTTGATTGCGACAATCACTTTTGAATCTTTCATACCGGCAAGATGCTGAATCGCACCAGATATACCCACAGCAATATACAAGTCAGGCGCTACGATTTTTCCGGTTTGCCCTACTTGCAGGTCGTTAGGCACATAACCCGCGTCGACTGCAGCGCGTGAAGCGCCCAGTGCACCACCCAGCTTATCTGCCAATTGCTCCAGCATACCGAAGTTCTCGCTATTACCCAAAGCACGACCACCAGAAACAATCACCCCAGCGCTGCCGAGTTCCGGACGTTCAGATTCCGTTAGGCTCTGAGAAACAAATTCGACCTGAGGGGCGACTTCTTGTGAAAGCGTCACTAGATCGGCATTACCGTCGCTTGCTACTGCATCAAATGCACTTGAGCGAACTGTCATCACCTTCTTGTCATCTAAGCTTTGTACCGTTGCTAATGCATTACCTGCATAAACTGGGCGAACGAAGGTGTCAGGACTTACCACTTCTATCACTTCTGATAGTTGGTTGACGTCAAGCAGTGCTGCAACCCGTGGCAATATGTCCTTACCGTGACTTGATGCTGCGGCAAGTACATGCTCGTAGTCTGCTGCAACTTCAGTAATGACATCTGCTATGTTTTCAGCCAAACCGTTGGCATAAACGGCCGCATCTGCAACCAAAACATTACGTACACCATTTAGCTGTTGTGCGCTTTTAACTGCATCGCCACAGTTATGACCAATAACCAGCACATCAATGTCGCTACCAATGGCTTGACCACAGGCAATCACTTTAGCGGTATCCAGTTTAAGACTGGCGTTATCGTGTTCTGCTAATACTAAAATTGCCATTAGATCACCTTCGCTTCATTCTTTAACTTTTCAACCAACTCTTCTACAGAAGAAACCATCACACCCGCACTGCGCTGAGCAGGAGGAGTAACTTTAATGATATTTTGATGCGCTTTTAATGTCACATCAAAATCAGCAGGAGTTAGCGACTCAAGTGGTTTGCGCTTTGCTTTCATAATGTTAGGCAACTTCGCATAACGAGGTTCGTTTAGACGTAAGTCAGCAGTCACAACAGCAGGTAGAGGTAGCATTAACGTTTGTAAACCACCGTCAACTTCGCGGGTCACGGTGAGCTGGTTAGCGTCGACCTTTACCTCAGAGGCAAATGTTGCCTGCGGCATTTTGCCAATGGCAGCTAACATTTGACCCGTTTGGTTGTTATCACTGTCAATTGACTGTTTACCTAAGATTACTAAATCAGCCTGCTCTTTTTGCTGTACAGCATGGATAAGTTTGGCCACCGATAACGGAACTAGGTCTTCATCGGTTTCAATATGAATAGCTCGGTCAGCCCCTAGTGCAAGCGCCGTTCTCAACTGCTCTTGTGACGCTTTAGGGCCAATACTGAGTACAACCACTTCTGAAGCGTTACCCGCTTCTTTCAAACGA
Organism: Shewanella sp. 10N.286.54.B9; assembly: GCF_041468565.1. Taxonomy (NCBI): domain Bacteria; kingdom Pseudomonadati; phylum Pseudomonadota; class Gammaproteobacteria; order Alteromonadales; family Shewanellaceae; genus Shewanella; species Shewanella sp. 10N.286.54.B9. The sequence goes on along the minus strand of NZ_JBFRIY010000037.1, from coordinate 142,319 downwards.
ACAGCTTCTTCTACTGCAATCTCACAAAACGGGTTAATCGCCATTTTAAGGTTTGCGGTATCGACACAAGTATTGTCAGCATTAACCCTGACCTTAACATTGGCATCGACGACACGTTTTACTGGCACCAATACTTTCATAGGGCTTCCTTCTTACGTCTCTTAATGAACGGGATTGTGTGAATAGCCACTTATATAGCACAGTCGCTATTACAGAATTTAGAGTCACTTTACGTGCTGTTGACGTTAACGTCAACCTAGAGTCGAACACCTGTTCATATTTATCTGTTCATCAACAGAGTATTTACCTTATATCTATACTTTTTCATCAATATAACAAGCCTTTTCCAGTTAAATTATAATTAATCCTTTTTAATTATTAATAAAACTAAAATAATATTTGATCCTTATTGAAATAGTTTCTATTATTTAGCCAGAATATATAAATCCATATCAACTTTTTTAATCGGACTTAATCATTATGAGCGAATTTTTAGATATTTTGACCCACGGTCGCCGTTTTAAAGCTGCTGTAAAAGAGTTATCTCTTGAAGACTTGAAAGAAGTTTCAGTAAAGCTAGAAAAAATCATCGAAGAAAAAGCATCTCAAGCAGAAGCTGAAAGCGAAGCAATGGCAGAGCGTAATGCTAAAATTGAAGAAATTCGTAAACAAATGGAAGCCATTGGTTTATCAGTTGATGATATTGGCGGCGCTGGTGTTAAACCTGCTCCGAAGAAGCGTGCTCCACGTCCTGCTAAATACCAAATCGAAGTTAATGGCGAAATGGTGCAATGGACTGGTCAAGGCCGCATGCCAACCGTATTTAAAAATGAATTAGAAAATGGCCGTACTATGGAAGACTTCCTTATCTAAGTTTTCTCATACCGCCTTTAAAAACCCAGCTTTTGCTGGGTTTTTTGTTAATTATCGCTACATATACATTCAAGGTTACAAATACTACTTAGTAATTGGCATTAAGTTAAGATATGCTCACATCTCCACCACTTCCTATAACAAACAATAAGTACGATAATGCATAAACATAAAATAAAAGCCCTTGTCGCCCTACTTAGTGTGTTGAGCAGCCATAGTGTAATAGCCAATGAGCAGCTGACAGATAATACGCCAAAAATCACAGCCTTAAGTCATGCAACTCTGATGTTAGAACCTGGAGAAGTACTGACTAATGCCACTTTATTAATTGAAAATAATCGAATAAAGTCAATTATAAAAGATAATGATATCCCAGCAGGAGCCTTAGAAATAAACCTGTCAGGTCATATTATTTACCCAGGTTTTATTGATCCATTCACTGAATATGCAATCGAATATGAATCCCAGAGTGAAGATAGCGATGGTCCGGTTTATGAAATAAAACGAATTGGTGGTAACGCCGAAAATGGTGCTATCCATTCAGAGAAAGAATGGTTTAATTATGTATACCCCGACAAAGAACAAGCTAACAAATGGATTAACAATGGCTTTACCAGTGTGCAGTCTAGCTATTTAGATGGCATATTTAGAGGCCGAGGAGTCAGCTTATCTCTGGCAGATAAAAAAGCAAACGATATAATATACAAAGCAAAAGCCAATCAATTTATGGCATTTGATAAAGGCTCATCTATTCAAGACTACCCACAATCATTAATGGGTAGCATGGCGCTCATTCGACAAACGTTCTCCGATGCACTTTGGTATAACAGTAATATAGACAAAAGTACTAGTTCACCTAATAGTGTTGAATTCAATATTGCATTGGAGCGTCTTTCAAACTTGAAAGAACAACGCTTCATATTTCAAACAAAGAACTTAAATAATCAATTAAGAGCTGCTAGATTATTAAATAAGCAAAAGCTAAAAGGTAGCTTAGTTGGTAATGGCCATGAGTACGCTAGAATTGATGAACTAAAATCTTACCCCTATAGTTTAGTATTGCCTTTAAATTACCCTGCTGCACCAACCATTATCGATAGCGATAGTGAACGAGATGTCAGTTTGGCATCTTTAAGACATTGGGAAACAGCCCCGAGTAATGCCGCCATGGTGGCCAAAGCTGACGTGCCTTTTGCGCTAACGCAATACGGTATTGATGAAGACAAATTTTGGCCTAGACTCAAGCAAGCTATTGAGCGAGGACTCGATCAGGAAACCGCCCTTGCTGCGTTGACCACTGAGGCTGCAGAAATAGCAGGGATCAGTAATATGGCTGGTCAACTGAAGCCTGGCTTTATGGCCGATTTAGTCATTAGTAACGGTAATGTATTTGAAGATGGCAAAATCACCAGCATCTGGTTACAAGGTGAAGAGCGTCAGCTTATCAGCCGCGATCTAGCCCTACTCGCGCAGCCGTACCAACTACAAATTAATGAGTTAACTTTTGACCTTAACATTGAACAAGAGCCGAGTTTAGCGGGTACCTTGTCCAGTGGCGAACAAGAGATCAGCCTAGCCAACGTTAACTTCCACCAAGGTCGAATGACCTTTAGTGCTGATTTAGCCGACGCTGGTATTGCTGGGATTAGCCGTTTCACATTGTGGTTTGATGACAATGGCATTCGTGGTCGCCTGCTCGATAGCAATAATCAAATTGTACCTTTTGGCGGCACAAAGCTTGAACAAATAGCATTAGATGATAACGACTCACTCAATGCCAAGAGCGCAGAGTTACCGAAAATTGCTAAGCAAACTTCACCCAATGTTGCCTATGGTTTGTTAAAACAACCCGCTCAAGACAAACTGCATATCAAAAACGCCACTATCTGGACGTCTGCTGAAAACGGTGTATTGAACAACACAGACTTGATTATCTCTCGCGGAAAAATAGAGGAGATAGGAAGCCAATTAAGTACCCCGTCAGGATATAAAGTCATCGATGCCTCAGGCATGCACCTCACTGCAGGTATTATTGATGAGCACTCACATATTGCACTAAATGGTGGTACAAACGAAGCGACCGATGCCGTCACTTCAGAAGTAAGAATAGGTGATGTGATTAACCCTGATGATATCGCCATCTACCGCGGCCTTGCCGGCGGTGTCACTACCGCACAGATTCTACACGGCAGTGCCAACCCTATTGGCGGTCAGGCGCAAATCATTCAACTAAAATGGGGAGATAACGCCGAGCAGTTAAAATTTAAAGGCGCTCCTGCAAGTATTAAATTCGCACTCGGTGAAAATGTTAAACAAAGTAACTGGGGAGACAACTTTGACAGTCGATTCCCTCAGAGTCGTATAGGTGTTAAATCTCTGTTCAGCGAGGCATTTAACGAAGCCTTAGCGTACAGGAAAGCACAGCGTGATTATAAAAAAATGCGCTCCAGCGAACGAAGGCGTACTGTTGCCCCGCAATACAACTACCGCTTAGAAGCTGTTGCCGAGGTCTTAGAGCAAACACGTAGTGTACATATTCACTCTTACGTGCAATCTGAAATCTTAATGTTTCTTAGATTGGCGGAAGCTTACAACTTTAAAGTAGGCACTTTCACCCATATTCTTGAAGGTTATAAAGTGGCTGATGAAATGGCCAAACATGGTGCCTATGCATCTACCTTCTCTGACTGGTGGGCTTACAAATTTGAAGTTTATGATGCTATCCCGCAAAACACCTGCCTAATGCAAAACAAAGGCGTACTCACCAGCATCAACTCTGACGATTACGAAATGCAGCGCAGACTCAATCAGGAAGCAGCAAAATCGATGATGTATTGCGGTATGAATGCAGAAGATGCTTGGAAGATGATCACTATTAATCCTGCAATACAGCTAGGCATCGAGGAAAAAGTGGGCTCACTGGTTGAGGGAAAACAAGCTGATATCGTGCTTTGGACTGACTCACCACTGTCGGTTTACGCCAAAGTGGACTCCACTTGGATTCAAGGACGTCGATACTTTAACCGCGAGCAAGATAAATTGGCTCAACTCGAAGTCGAAAAAGAGCGTGCCGCGTTGATCCAAAAAGTGTTACTTAGTGATGATGCCCACAAACAAGGTGAAACCAGTATCGAGTTAAATGAACCCGAATGGCACTGCGACACTCACTTTAATGCATGGCAACAAACAGCTCAAGGAGCACTGTAATGAAGCTCACTCAATCAATCAAAATAGCAGGCTCACTCGCTAGCGTTATTACTTCATGCTTGTTTAGCGGTGCGCTTTATGCCCACGACATGCTGCCAGCACCGGCGCAAACTTCAGCAATACTATTTACCAATGCCACTGTGCACACAGTGACTCAAGGTCAACTGGACAATACCGACGTACTGATAGCAGATGGCAAAATTGTGGCTGTTGGACAGAACCTAGCAGTCGCGGAACCAGCAGCGGATCTTGGCGAGCAAGCAGATAAGCCAGCAACTCAATCAGAAACAACGCTCATGGCCGCCAGCGCAGTCGTGTTCGATGCCAGCAATAAACATATCTATCCAGGTCTTATTGCACTTGATACCACAATGGGGCTTGTTGAAGTAGAGATGATGCGCCCAAGTAATGATGCCTACGAAGTGGGCTTTATTAATCCACAGCTTGAGGCCATTTCCGCCTTTAACCCAGATTCTGAAATCATTCCCACCGTACGTGTTAATGGTATTACTCATGCTCAGGTCGTTCCGCAAGGTGATGGCCTAGCAGGTCAATCAGCACTCGTGTCGATGGACAGTTGGACCATTGAAGATGCATTAGTTGAGTCAAACAAACAGTTTCACCTCTATTGGCCTTATATCCGTTGGATCTCTTCTGATGCTGACAAACGTCAAGAGCAACTTGATGATCTTGGCAAGCGAGTAAACAAGGTTCATGACGCTTTTACTGACGCTCATCGTTATCAACTGGCACTTAAAGCCGGTAAAGTAAATAAAACAGACCTACGTTGGCAGTCTCTAACCCCACTATTTGACGGTGATGCGCAGTTGTTTATTCATGCACAATCACAAAAGCAGATAGAGGAAGCGATTGCACTGAGTAAAATGTATGGCTTTAAAATTGTTATTGTTGGTGGCTATGATGCTTGGCGCTTAGCCGATGCTTTGAGCGAAGTGAATGCTAAAGTTGTCTATACCCAAACATTGAGCTTACCGAAGCGTAAAGATGAACCAATTGATCTGGCCTTCAAAATTCCAGCACTGCTTAAACAAGCCAACGTGCCTTTCGCACTCGGTTTTTCGTCCGACTGGAATAGCCGTAACTTGCCTTTTGCAGCGGGGCAAACAGTGGCTTATGGATTAACTAAGTCACAAGCACTTCAAAGCATCACCCTTGATGCCGCTAGAGTACTTGATATTGACGACATGGGCGCGATTGCGCCTGGCTTTAAAGCCAACATGATTATTGCAACGGGTGATATTTTAGACCCGATGCAGGCGGGCATTGAGGCGGTTTATATTGATGGTCGTAAAATTGATCTAAATAATCGTCATCAACAGCTTTATCAAAAGTATCTAAAGCGCTAGAATTTCAAACTTATAGCGCTAACAAGACCGTTTAATAAAAAGTGCTCTTTATGAGCACTTTTTTGTACGCCTCTGTAGTGAAAGTTAACCCCTTTTACTAACCTAATAACTCATATAACAGGCATTCATTATGAAATACCTACTGCCAGCAACTCTCGTCATTTTACTCAGCGCATGTGCGGGTGAATATGCCTTTAACAGTAACCTCGATGGCGAAGCAATTAACGATTACTTTAAAGTTGGCGATGTCACCCTCTATGAAGGAAATATTCAACCTAAAGGACCTTATGAAATAAAAGGTTTAGTTGAAGGCGAGACTTGTCAAGTCGGTGAAAGCGATGCACCTGCTTCTATTGTAGAAGCGCGCACACTAGCTCGCCGCGCTGCAGCGGATAAGCAAGCAAACGGGCTGGTCATTAAAAACTGCCTACTGATCGAAGAGTCGACTCCAAACTGCGTAACTCGCGCGCTTTGTGTTGGCCAAGCCATTGTAACTACTACAGCGCAGGAATAGCCTAATCGCTAAATAACTGACTATGTCTTTTACCAATCAGATCCAAGCAGTAGCATATTGCCGCACGCCCTATAAACAAAAGTTCGGTATCCCACGCCAACCAGGTCTTGTGAGTGCTGCACGTGGTTTTGTTGAGCTTGCTCCGCCTTTCAATCAAATTGATGCAGTAAGAGGCTTAGAGCAATACTCCCACTTATGGTTACTTTTTTGTTTCCATGAAAATTTAGCTCAAGGCTGGAAAACCACGGTTCGCCCTCCCCGTTTAGGTGGTAATGAGAAGCTTGGAGTATTTGCGACACGCTCAACTTTTAGGCCCAACGGTATTGGTCAATCAGTGGTGAAACTCCATGGCGTACACAGCGATAACGGTAAAGTCCGCTTGGAAATCTCCGGCATGGACCTGCTTGATGGCACTCCAATCGTAGATATTAAGCCTTATATCCCCTTTTCCGACTCGATTGAAGAGGCGGCAGGTGGTATTGCCCAAGAAGCGCCAGTGCTGGCAAAGGTCAATTTTAGCCAGCCTGCTCAACAGCAATTGGAACAGTATCAAAAAAATCCTGATTATCCACGACTGGCCGAACTTATAGAAGGTGTATTAGGGCAAGATCCTCGTCCCGCTTACAAGAAGGCGAAAGCCGATCCTAAGCTTTATCAAGTCGCTCTGTATGACTTAGATATCCTATGGAAAATGTTACCCCACGGTATCGAAGTGCTTGAGTTAAGGCCTTCACAAGTTGGCACCTCCGCCAAGTTGGAGAAAGCGGATGACTGAAGCAGACAAGCCTGACTACCAAACTCAACATAAAAAGCGCCTGTCGTACATGCCATGGCTATACTTTTCCCTTAAAGAGAAGCACCTAATCTGGGCTAAACCTTGGCAAGATAAAGTGCAAGCACACTTTTGCAGTGTCGAAACCATCTCTATCGCCGAAAACAGCTTTGTTGCGCCAGAGGCTAATCTGTTTGCAGAGCGTGGTCGCGAGATCAAAGTCGGTAGACAATGCATGATTGCCGCCGATAGTTTTATACATGGGCCGCTCACTTTAGGCGATGAGGTTGCAATAAATCATGGTTGCTCAATCGATGGTGGCCGTCATGGCATTACCATTGGCAATCAAACTCGCATTGCCAACAACGTTACCATCTACGCTTTTAATCATGGCATGGCACCAGAAACGCCAATCTATCAACAATCTTCCAACTCAAAAGGCGTTGTTATTGGTGAAGATGTTTGGATAGGGGCACAAGCTGGTATTGTTGATGGCGTAACAATCGGCTCCCATGCCGTTGTCGGAATGGGGGCTGTAGTCACTAAAGATGTTGCAGATTACGCCATTGTCGCAGGAAACCCTGCAAAGGTGATTGGTGATAGACGAGATAAAACATAGGACTTTATAAATAAAATCATCCTGTTTATCTGTGTTAGAACAGTTGCTTCGCCATTACGACTGATGCCATCTCAAAGCCTAAAGGGTGCACCCATAAGGTTTCTTCTTTAGCGACAAAACCTAGGCCTTGATAAAATTTAACGGCATTTAAAGAGGAAGAGAGCGTTAACTGCTTAACGCCTGCGCGCTTGGCTACCAACAGCAATTCACTCGCAATCAGCTTTCCATAACCTTTACCTGCGCAATCTGGGGTAACAAAAAGTGCCTCAAGACGACGCTGCTGAATATCGACAAAGCCAAAAGCCAGAAGCTGATTTTGAACCTCAAAGACCAGTGCCTCATGATGCACTAGTACGTCGGCAAACCCGTCAGGCATTGGCGCACTTGACCAGCTAGATACTGTTTCCTGACTATAATGGCTGGAGCAACTTATCAATATCGCCTGAGTCCTTATTTGCCACACCCTGTAAACATCTGCCTTGGTCGCTTTTCTAATCATCTATCCTCCAGTCTACAGGGTTAAATTTTGATAGTTATAAGCAAATGTGAGCGGGTTAGCACCAACTTTGATCGCTCAGTTATTATAAATATCATTCGCTATGCATCTCTCTATTAATGAGAAGATGCTAAATAGAAACTTGAATGACCAATATATCAATCACGTTATCTGAATTATTGACTTATCCGAGCTCACCAAAAGGTTGATTTAAAATCATGCCGCCTTTCTTTATTGAGATGTCTTTGCCATTTCACTTCATCGCACCTTGTCCGACAAACACTACATATACCTGCTCTACTTGAAGAAGTGATGTTCAGCAGCATCGTCTGGCAGAACGGGATCTTTCTTGATTATTTGCACGCTTGTGGTCACTCGCTGTCGAATTAGCGGGCAGTACCACTTTATCAATAAACGATGCTGTACTTTCAGTACGAGCAGTATTATCTATAACAACTATACGCAAGAAAAAGGCCGAGTCATCACTGAATTCGGCCTTAAAAATATCAATATACGCTTAACTTAACTTGCAGCAACGGCTTTGGGGCTGCTGCCGTAGCTATTTTCATCATGGCTGTCTTGTACAAAAAAGACGATCAGTACGATAAAGCCAATAATAGGGATGATAAACAGCAACTGCCACCAGCCACTACGGCCAGTATCATGCAATCTTCTAGCACCAATACTTAATGATGGTACAAGCAATGCTAATGAAAAGAGAAGCGAAAACAATTCAGTGCCAAGCAATGACCCCACTAGCGCTAAAGCCAAATAGAAAATAGTGTAAAACAACATAAACATCCAATACTCAGTTCGTCTTGCACGTCCTGAAAAATCAGCGTATTTCTTTAAAGCTCCGATAAAATAATCCATTACCTTGGACTCTCCTTGTTAGTTTCAATTTCTATGCTCAATTTTGAGTGTATCTTCCAGTCTAAATATCTGAATATGGCTTAGCCAATACTCCGTTTCGATATTGCGTCAAAGTTAAATTAAATAGCGTTAATTAACAACCTTTTAAATTGACAAATAGTACTGATAAACACGTTAATCTACATCCTTGGTATAAAACCCAATAGCTAGAATCGACATATTGGCAATGCTCGTAAGGGCATTCTGGTTTCGATATAATTGCTAAGGCATCTGCACGAGGCACTCTAGACAAATTCACCAGCTAATTTAAAGCAGATATTCATAGCGATTATCCCCCTGTTCACCTGCAAGCAGGTCTATACCCGTGCTACCTGAAGTTGCAGGATTCAGTGGGAATTTAATGGGCTTTAATCAAGGTCAGTTATTGCTCCTGCTAAACAGACATTCGCACCATCCCTGGCGCTTGCATTGATTGCCATTAATGGTCGCTCCCTTAGTAAAATCAATAACACCGAGTAAAGCCCATGCTTTTTATATAAGAAACGCCCATCGCAGAAGGCATTGTGCCAGCCCACTTCGTTGTTGCACTAACTTAAAAGGGAATAACCATTTCTACATTAATGCGCCTAGAATTGAACAGGCACAATGCCTCTGAAACGAGCATTTTCAAGTAGAACGGGTATATATAATTCCAACTAAAAGCAACAATTTTGATTATTGTCGAAATCCTTAGGTGACATCACTTCTACAAGTGATAAAATGGCGCCCATTCAACTCAAATTTGGACATTCGGTAATGCGCGTAAGCAAGTACCTGCTATCTACTCAAAAAGAAACACCTGCTAATGCAGAAGTCATTAGTCATCAGTTAATGTTACGTGCGGGCATGATCCGTCGTAATGCATCTGGTTTATACAGCTGGTTGCCGACAGGTTTACGTGTACTGCGTAAAATTGAAGCGATTGTTCGTGAAGAGATGAACAAAGCAGGTTCTGTAGAGATCCTTATGCCAATGGTGCAGCCTGCCGATCTTTGGGTTGAGACAGGTCGTTTTGAAAAGTTTGGTCCTGAACTGCTGCGCTTCCAAGACCGTCACAACCGTGATTTCGTTTTAGGCCCTACTCACGAAGAAGTGATCACTGACATCGTGCGTAAAGAGGTTAACTCTTACAAACAGTTGCCACTGAACCTATACCAAATTCAAACTAAATTCCGTGATGAAGTTCGTCCACGTTTTGGCGTGATGCGCTCACGCGAATTTTTGATGAAAGATGCTTACTCTTTCCACCTAGAGCAAGAGTGCATGGATGAAACCTATGAGGCTATGTTCCAGGCTTATAACAACATCCTTACTCGTTTGGGTTTATCATTCCGCCCTGTAATGGCAGATACCGGCTCTATTGGTGGCAGTTTGTCACACGAGTTCCACGTATTGGCTAACAGCGGTGAAGACTTAATCGCTTACTCTACCGAAAGTGACTACGCCGCTAACATTGAAAAATGTGAAGCGCCAATGCCGACTGCAGCACGTCAAGCAGCTACCGTAGAGATGACTTTAGTCGACACGCCTAAAGCGAAAACCATTGCAGAGCTTGTTGAGCATCACGATATCGTGATTGAAAAAACCGTTAAGACCTTAATCGTTAAAGGCGCGACTGAAGAAGCGCCTTTGGTTGCTCTTGTTATTCGTGGTGACCATGATCTTAACGAAGTAAAAGCAGAAAAAATTGAAGCTGTTCTGGCTCCTTTTGAATTTGCAGATGAAGCAGACATTCGTAAAGCCATTGGTGCCGGACCGGGTTCAATTGGCCCTGTTGGTCTTAACATTCCAGTCTTCGTTGATCACGGCGTAGCGGTTATGAGTGACTTTGGCGCAGGTGCAAACCAAGACGATAAGCACTACTTTGGCATCAACTGGGAACGCGACTTACCGAGTGCACCAGCATTTGATTTACGTAATATCATCGAGGGTGAGGCCAGCCCTTGTGGTAAAGGCACTATCGCACTGCTTCGCGGTATCGAAGTCGGTCACATCTTCCAGCTGGGTAGCAACTACTCAGAAGCGATGCACGCGAACGTACTTGACCAAAATGGTAAGTCTAAGACACTGCTTATGGGTTGCTACGGCGTGGGTGTTAGCCGCATGGTTGCTGCTGCAATTGAGCAAAACCATGATGACCGCGGAATTATTTGGCCTGCAACCATTGCTCCGTTCCAAGTTGGTATCTTACCAATGAACATGCATAAGTCTCACCGCGTTAAAGATATGGCTGAACAGCTATATCAAGATCTAACGGATGCAGGTATGGAAGTCTTGTTTGATGACCGTAAAGAGCGCGCCGGTGTGATGTTTGCTGATATGGAGCTGGTAGGCTTACCCAATGTTGTGGTCATCGGTGACCGTAATATTGATAACGGCGTATTCGAATATAAGAATCGTCGCACTGGTGAGAAGCAAGATGTTCCATTCGATCAAATTGTTGAGTTCTTAAAGGCACAACAAGCTTAATCCAACAATGAGCCGCTCTTGTCGTTAAACGCTAAGATGCAAAAATAGATAAACGCCGATGGTAAACCATCGGCGTTTTTGTTTTCCTCCACCGCTCTAGCGCCGATCTTCAATCACGATGCCATCATTAGGCAAACTACCTACAGGCTCGATACACACCTCAGCAGATAACTGTGTCACGGCACGTATGGTTTGCACAATGGCGCTGACATCGACACTATTTAACGCTGTCTCCGCCACCTCACACAACAAACACATTTTATCGTTATCATTATCTCGACTAACAACCATTCGTAAACGCTGGATTATATTATGTTGCACTCTTATCTGTTCAACTTGCTCAGGGTGCACGAACAAACCTTTTACTTTAGTGGTTTGATCTGCTCGGCCAAGCCAGCCTTTAATGCGTATGTTACTGCGACCGCATGCGCTTGAACCTGCAAGCTCAGCAGATAGATCCCCTGTGGCAAATCGAATCAATGGATAACTAGGATTAAAGCTAGTGATAACAACTTCACCCACCTCGCCGGACTCTACTGGCATTAGCGTACCGGGTCTCACCAACTCTAAAATAATATCTTCAGCAACGATAAGCCCATCATCAACACTTTCAAATGCAATCAATCCTATATCAGCGGTGGCATAAGCCTGTTTAACTTCTATATCGGCGTCAATAAAAGCGGCTTTTAATGCGGGGGTTAACGCCTCTCCGGTCACTAACGCTTTTGTGAATGGCAATTTTTGTTGCTGACTTTTGGCTTTATCCAGCAGGATTTTTAAAAACGACGGTGTACCGCAATAACCATTAGGCTTAAGGTTTTCAGCCATCTCTAGCTGTAACTCTGTTTGGCCCGGTCCTGCCGGGATCACACTACAGCCACACGCTCTCGCCCCCGAGTCCATAATGAAGCCACCCGGTGTTAGATGATAAGACAAGCAGTTCTGTACAATATCCCCCTCTCTAAAACCAGCAGCAAAGAACGCTTGCCCCATGCGCCACCAATCATGCTCATCGGCCTCAGGTTCATAGATAGGCCCAGGTGATTGAAACACTCTGCCAATACTCGCCATATTAGGCACCATACCTGCAAATGGCATAGCTGCCGCTTGTAGCTTGATTAAGTCTGATTTACGGGTAATTGGCAGCGTGGCCAAACTCTCTCTGCTATCTATTTGGCTAACATCAATATCAGCAAACAGTTGTTGATAGTAAACTGATGAATCCTTAGCAAAGCTTAAAAAATCATTTAATCCAGACAATAATGTTGATTCTCGCAGCGCCATCGACTGCTGCTCTTGAGCACTATAAAAAGACATGGACAAGACTCCTTTATAACCAACGTTTACGGCGTTTATAAGATTTCAAATTTTTGAAGCTTTTACGTTTTTCGCTACCACCGCCGAGATAAAACTCCTTCACATCTTCATTATTTAATAGTTGCTCCTTGTTACCATCTAGCACTATCTTTCCCGACTCCATAATGTAGCCGTAATTAGCCGCCTTTAGCGCATAATTGGCATTTTGCTCCACCAGCAACATGGTGATCCCTTGGTCGCGATTGATCTTCTCTATGATGCCAAATACCTCTTTGACCAGCAGTGGCGATAACCCCATTGACGGTTCATCCAAACAGATCATTTTAGGCCGTGCCATTAGTGCTCTGCCTATGGCGAGCATTTGCTGCTCACCACCCGACAAATAGCCCGCGAGGCCAGTTCGCTCTTTTAACCGAGGAAAATAATTGAACACCATATCGATATCTTGATTAACTTGACCATCGTTACGGGTATAAGCGCCTAGTTTTAAGTTTTCGATAACACTCATATCTTCGACAATACGACGCCCTTCCATGACCTGAAACAAACCGGAACGCACGACATCCTCAGCATTTTTAACGTCAATCCTCTCGCCCATGAAATGAATATCACCGCGAGAGACTTCGCCATTTTCTGTTTTCAGCAATCCAGATATCGCTTTCAGGGTGGTTGATTTGCCCGCGCCATTAGGCCCCAGCAAGGTCACGATTTCGCCCTGAGGAACATCAATACTGACCCCACGCAAAACTTGAATCACGTCGTCGTAGACCACTTCAATGTTATTAATCGACAACAATGGGGTCTCAGGCTTTAACTGCACAGCTTGTGACATAACAACTCCAACTTTAATGTTATTACCTAGCAGGTGACCGCTCACCCACTAGGCAGGTATACCGTTTAAGATTAGTAAGCAAAATTTTGCAAGCGAGGCTTAGTAACCTAACCAATCAACACGGCGTTCCAGTGTCACCTGATTCACTTTTTCAACTCGTACATCACCACCATTAAAATTACCTTTATAGATGTTGACTTGATTGATACCGCGATGGTCTTCAGGTGTCCAAGTTGCCGCTAAACAGACTCCTTCAAGCCCTTTCGGCACCCAGTTTTTACGCGCGTACATGCCCTTTTTAACGTTCTCTCCTGTAACACCGCCATTGGCTTTGGCCCACTCCATCGACTCTTTCATAAAGTAGGTCGAGCAGACACCGCGAATGTAATGATGCAGACGTTCCTCATCACCATCGCTATCTGACATCTTTGAGATCTCGCGAACCAGCGTCATACCTGGTACGTCATCAGTCCAAAATGGTGTCATGGTGGGGAAAATGTAGTTTTTAACCCCCTCTCCCGCCGCCTTAAAGACCAGTTTGTCGCCGCCCCAAATATTCGACATAAACTGGATATCGGTACCGACGGTATTACAAGATTTAATCAGTGACTGCACCGAGCCACCTAAGTTACCGATGTAGCCGTAGTTGGTTTTAGAGCTTTTAAGGCTTAAGCACTGAGCTTTAAAATCACCGGGCTTCATAGAAATGACCACAGGAGGCTGAACATCAAAACCTAGCTCGGTTGCGTATTCAGCACATGCTGCTTTAGGCGCGTTAGGAAAAGGATGGTTAGCGCCAATGTGAGTAAACTTTGGCTTACCTTGTCCTCCTTTAGTTTTCCAATCATTGGCCGCCCACTGCACTAAACCGCGACACGAATCTGAGTAAGATGCACCGTAGAAAAAGTTATAGGGAGCCGGCTTTTTTGTCTTAGGGTTCTTGCCCTGCGGGTCGGTTAAATGCCCTGAGTAGGATGCCGAAAACACCGGTGTTTTATCTTTGGCTGCAAACGAGATTAACGCTTCAGTATCCGCCGTTCCCCATCCTTGCATCGCCACCATATTCTTGCGTGATTTCCACTTTTTATAAGAAGCGATAGCTTGCGGAACCTTGTAGGCATAGTCGATAGTTTCATACTCAAGCTTGGTGCCATCGATGCCACCATGGGCATTGATATAAGCTAACGAGTCTCGCACACCATCAGCATATGGCTTACCTACAAACGCTGTTGGCCCCGACATATCAGCCAAATGGCCAACAAAAATGGTCTCCTCAGCGCTCACGAAACCGCTCGCGCTAGCGGTTAAACAAGCAATGCTTGAGCCCAGAGCCAATTTTAGATAGTTCACTTTGCTCAATCTGTTTTTCTCAGTTTTGTTATGCATTGTTATAATCCTTCAAATGTTCAGTCAAAGTTGCAAGCTGTATACCGCTGCTGTACAGCTCGGTAAAACCAGTGGTTAGTAAGCAAACGGGTAGAATTTCCAGTAATTCTTAATCTGGGCCCAACGATGGGCTAGCCCTTCCGGTTCAAAAATTAAAAACAGGATGATGACCAATCCAATCGCCATCTCTTTGATATAGGCTAGGCCATCTGTCACCATGGGGATGTTGCCCCAATCGGTATACTTCATCAGGGCGACTATGCTCTCCAGCACTTCTGGCAATAACACCATAAACACCACGCCCATTAAGGTGCCTTTGATTGAGCCAAGGCCGCCGATAATTACCATTGCTAGGAATTGGATAGACATCAAAATGGTGAAGCCTTCCGCCGAAACGTAACCTAAGTAGTGGGCATACAAAGCGCCGCCAATGCCGGCATAAAATGAGGAGATCCCAAATGACAGTAAACGATATTTGTTAAGCTTCACGCCCATGATTTCAGCTGAGAGGTAGTGATCTCGCACCGCAACAAACGCACGGCCATCGCGGCTGCGCATCAAGTTACAGCCCCAGATGTACATAAATACCAGTGCAAATAAGGCGATGTAGTAGAAGCTCTGATCAGTATCGAACTCAAAGCCAAACAGGTTTACTGGCGCCGCCATAGAGCCAGATGAACCGCCAGAGAACCATTCCGCTCGAGCAAAAAAGTCTTCAATAATGAACTGCGCCGCTAAGGTAGCAATGGCCAGATATAGGCCTTTAATCCTTGCAGCCGGCATACCAAACATCATGCCCACAGCCATGGTCAGAAAACCGGCCAGCGGAATACACAGCACCACCGGAATTTGAAAACTGGTGTTTAACCACGCCGAGGCAAAGGCACCAAAGCCAAAAAATGCACCGTGACCGAGCGAAATTTGTCCAGTAAACCCCACCAGAATATTCAGTCCAAGCGCGGCAATACCAAGGTATGAGATCTGAATGAACAGTGTTAGAAAGTAGCCATCAAGTACCAATGGCGCACCACAAGCAATGGCGATAAGCGCTATCGTCATTAGTCGGATAGTTTTAGTTTCAAATATTGTATTGTCGGCTTTATAGCTGGTGCGGAAATCACCACACGGACGCATCGCTAAGCTAGACATAAAAACTCCTTAAACAAAAATTGGCGATAATTAGTAACGTTAGACAGGCGCTTAAATACGCTCGATATCACGGGTACCAAACAGGCCGTAGGGCTTAAACCAGAGAATGATAAGCAGCACGTAAAACGGCGCGATATCGTACATGTTGCCAATGTGCAGATACTGGCTATCAAAGAACTCGGCGACGTTTTCTAAGATACCAATGGTAATACCGCCAACTATCGCGCCGACAATTGAGTCAAGGCCGCCAAGAATAACCGCAGGAAAGACCTTGATGCCGATAGAGGAGAGAGAGTCTGAGACACCATTCACCATGCCGATCACAACACCTGCGGTTGCAGACACAGTCGCTGCAATTCCCCAACTCATGGCGAAAACCTGTTTCACTGATATCCCCAAACTTTGCGCAACTTGCTGATCAAAAGCGGTTGCCCGCATGGCCAAGCCATGTTTTGAATACTTAAAGAACAAGAAAAAACTGACCATAATAATGAGCGCAATCACGGTACTCATTAAGTAAGCCAACTCGATATTAAGCCCAAAGATTGAGATTGATTGGGTATCGAAAACTTTTGGGTAACTCTGTGGCGATACGCCGAAGATCCACTTAGTCAAAGACTGGAAGAAGATAGATAGGCCAATAGTCACCATGATCACTGAAATGATTGGCTCACCAATCATTGGCCTAAGCACTATCATCTGCAGAAATACACCAAACACCGCCATAAAGCAGAGAGTGAGTAAAAAGCCTAAAAAGAATGGCAACTGCAGGTAAACCAATAACGCCCAACATACCCAAGCGCCCACCAGCAAGAACTCGCCCTGGGCAAAGTTCACAATCTGAGTCGACTTGTACACTAAAACAAAGCACATCCCCACTACGCCGTATAACAGGCCAACAATCACCCCGTTGATGATAAGTTGCAGTAACAGTTCAAAATTCATGATGCTCTCCTTTGAGATACACTGCCTTGCGCAGCCGCTGGTGATTCAATAACAGTTGCCACCTTAAGTTGAGTTTGAATGCGCGATTTACTGCCATCTTGGAAGGTAATCACGGTATCGATATCTACATGGGGTTTATCGCTATAGAGTGACTCGATAATGTCGGCATATTTTTCAGCAATAACACCTCGGCGAACTTTGCGGGTACGAGTCAGCTCGCCATCGTCAGCATCGAGCTCTTTGTATAGCAGGATAAATTTATTGATCTTCTGCGCATCCGGTAGCGATTGATTAACTATCTCTACCTCTTTAGTCAGTTGCTGATAAACCTCTGGTAACGTTGATAGGTTGGTGTAGTTAGTAAACGCCAGCCCTTGTTGTTCGGCCCACTTAGAGACAATACTGAAACGAATACAAAGAATGGCTGATAGAAACGGCTTGTCTTTACCTAAAATCACCGCTTCACCGATGAATGATGAGAACTTAAGTTTATTTTCAATATATTGCGGCGAGTATTGGATCCCATGGCTGGTTTTGGCCAGATCTTTAATACGGTCGATGACCACCAAGTGTCCCGATGGCTTGAAGTAGCCCGCATCACCGGTATGCATCCAGCCCTCTTTAACGTCTTCATCAAAAGCGGCTTGGTCGCCAAGGTAACCATTGAACATACCCACGGTTTTAGCGATGACTTCACCGACGCCTTCGCTGTCGGTATTAATCACCTGCAGCTCGGCAGTATCAAAAGCTACACCGACACTGTCATAGTCAACATCATCTTGATGGTGAATCGTGTAAGCACCACACATCTCGGTTTGACCGTAAAGTTGGCGCAGTGGCACCCCTATACTCTGGAAGAACTTGAATGTGTCGGGCCCCATCGCCGCGCCGCCAGTTGCCGCAGATTTTAGAAATGAAAACCCCAGCCTGTCGCGCAGCGCTTTCATTAACAGGATATCCGCCAACGTCGAGCGCTTACCTTGAGCAAGTGCTGTTTCTGCACGTTTCATCGCGAACTCAAACAGCTTTTTCTTCAGTGGCGTCGAGTCCATCATCCGCGCCTGCACGTCGGCTAAAATCCCCTCCCACACTCTCGGTGCGAGTAACACAAAGCTTGGGCCTATTTCACGAAGATCAGCCATCATGGTTTCTTGCTCTTCTACAAAATTAACTATCTGTCTGGCAATCAGTGCTTGGCCAACGGCGTAGACCTGCTCCATGATCCAAGGCAGAGGCAATACCGATACATAGTTGTCGCCAGGCATTCTTGGATCGGCACGCAAGTATGAGCAGCAGTGGTCAATGAACTTACTGCCTTGTAGCAGCACGATTTTTGGTTTTGAAGTTGTGCCTGATGTGGTGCAGTAGATGGCAATGTTTTCTGCTTTACCGGCATCAACAAGTTCGTCGTAAGCTGTTGGGTTTTGTTTATCAAGCAGCTGACCACTCTGGTAAATATCTTCAATGTTGATCAGACGTGGATCGTTATATTTACGCATCCCTCTAGGATCGCAATAGACAATGTATTTTACAGATGGGATTTGATCGCCAAGCTCAAGTAACTTGTCACACTGCTCCTCATCCTCAGCAATCACCACCTGCGCATTGCTGCGGTTAAGCAGGTATGCCACCTCTTCATGCAGCGAGTCTTGATAGATCCCTAAGGAGAAACAACATAAGGCATGTGCTGCAACTTCGCCCCAAACCCACTCGGGTCGATTATCGCCTAATAACGCAATGGTTGTTTCGGCTTCAATGCCCAAATCGCGCAAGGTTAATGACAGCCATTTAACGCGGTTATGGTAATCAAGCCAGCTAAACTCGCTCCAGATGCCAAACTCTTTTTCACGCATGGCAATATCATCACTCCATAGGAGCGCGTTGTGGCGCAATATTTTGGGAAAGGTATCCATATCACCCATATCAAAACGTTCTGCAGCGCCTTCATTTGCAGTTTTCATTAACCCACCTCCTGCAGCTGCTCATTATCATCTAGGCCTAAGTAAGCTTGCCTAACATGTTCGTTTGCCATCACTTCATCCGGTAAACCGCTAACTAATTTCTTGCCGAAATCAAGCACCATCACTTCATGAGAAATATCCATTACCACTCCCATATCGTGCTCAATCATCACCACAGTAATGCCGAACTCTTCGTTGAGATCTAAGATATAGCGCGCCATATCTTCCTTCTCTTCTAGGTTCATGCCCGCCATGGGTTCATCAAGTAGGATTAGTTTGGGATTTAGCGCGATGGCACGAGCCAGTTCGACCCGTTTACGCAAGCCGTAGGACAAGGTGCCTGCAATCGACTTTCGTACATGGGAGATATCGAGAAAATCGATTATCTCTTCAACTTGGCGCCTATGTTTAAGCTCCTCTTTTTGCGCAGGAGAAGCCCAGTACAGAGGCCCAGTTAACCAGTTATTTTTCATCTGGTGATGACGGCCAACCATGATGTTGTCAAGAACTGACATATGACCGAATAGCGCCAGGTTTTGGAATGTTCGACCAATGCCTAAATCTGCACGGTCATTGGGTCGCATGTGGGTGACTTCTTGGCCATCAAAATGAATCGAGCCTTCATAGGGACGATAGCGACCTGAGATACAGTTAAGCATTGACGTTTTGCCTGCACCGTTAGGCCCAATAATTGAAAACACCGAGCCTTTTTTAACTTCAAAACTGACATCTGTTAGCGCTTTTACGCCACCAAATGCTAAGGAAATCTGTTCAACTTTTAAGATTTTATCTGCCACACCCATACTCCTTTACACTCAACATCGTTCTGCTTGTCGCACTTTTTTGCCACTAAATACTTATGTCGGACGACTGCCATGGGAATCAAAACTGAATACAGAAATACTCATTCACATCAAAATGACAGCAGGGGGACCCTGCTGTCGTTAATGACTAAAGCGCGTAACGGAAAGAGAGCTGAGCATAATCTGAGTCAACGTCTTGATCGCCAATTTCAAAGTTGCCCACCTCAAAACCTATCGCTAAATGCGGAGTGAGGTTTTGGAAAAGGTTTACACTCCATTGGCTGCGCTCAGCATTGCCAATGTCAGTTTCAACTCGACCATATAGCGCGGTACTTCTTAGGGTATCGGTCCAAAAATGGCGGTAAGCGGCGAGATAAGATGTAGTACTTTCAACCTCCTCACCAACCAAATCTCGCGCGACACCAATACCGACATAACGACCCACTTCGCCTTGGTGGAATTGGAAACGCAGATCATCTTTACCGAAAGTTTTAATGCGCCCAGCAATAGAGCCACCAAATGCCGTTTCACTATTGCCTAGATCAGTATTTAGGCTGCGACCAAGTGCAGATATTGAAATATCGCCCCAATCTCCTTTAAAGTTATAGCGGGCAACAACATCGGGAAGGTCATCGTTTGCGGTATCGCCACCAACACTTTCAGGGTTTTCTATTGAGAATTGAAAACCGCCGATGTCGTAACGAATTTGACCTTGACGAATAAAAGCAAGCCCGACAGTTGCGCCAGCAAAATCTGCTGTTTCAGGAATTGCGCTAGTGTTCATAAAGGTGGTCCAGGTTTGACCTGCGGTTAACCCTTCATATTTGATGAATGCATGACGTATTCTTGGGTTAGCGGAGTTGGAAACAACTTGGTTACCACCACCTCCAAGAAAGTCCATTTCAATAAAGCCCATCACATCGCCGTGGACATATTTGGTGTTAAAGCGTGTTTCATTAGCGAAAATTCTAAATTGAGAAGCACTTGCCTCAAGCGGCGTACCTGTACCAATCCAAAAGTCACGGTAACCAACATCACCACTGACATAACGCGCATCAACTTTAATGTAGCCACCGAATGTTAGCTTGCCATCTTCGCCAACTTCAAAGTCATAACCGGCAGCGGCCGAACTGGCTAGCAAACACAACGAACCTGCTAATGTGATTTTTTTTATTTTAGAAATGAGCATCTTTTATCCCCTTTAATGTCTGCACTCAAGATGAAGAATTAAAAGTGTTTGCTCAATTGTGTAATGGTATTAGTGCAGCAGTATTAATACGTTAGGTGCAATACCAACGAATTAAACACATGTGATTAATCAAAATGGATTAAGACTTAAGTCGATAGCGTTCAGTGCGCTTAACAACTAAAAAATGTGATATGTTAATTTCTATAACAATTAAGGGAGTTCTCGGTTATTAGTCGAAGGCCTCCCAATAAAAAGGTGTAACGACAGCATGTTTCCTAATTGGCTATTGGTGACTATCAGTATTAGCTATATTGGTTTGCTATTCCTGATGGCTTTTCTTGGCGATAAATATAGAGAAAAGCTTTTTAAACAGCAACATACAATTATCTATTCGTTATCTCTCGGTGTTTATTGCACCTCTTGGGGGTTCCTCGGCACCGCCGGACAAGCAGCCAGTAACTCGTTCTCCTATCTGCCTGTTTATATTGCTCCGATTCTACTTTTTATATTTGCTTGGCCATTTATTCAGCGCATCATCCGCGTCTGCCTTAAACTCAATATTACCTCGATTGCCGATCTACTCGCCGCCAGATTTGGTAAATCACAGCTGTTGGCGACAGTGGTCACACTGGTCGCGCTATTTGGCACCTTGCCCTATATTGCGCTGCAGCTAAAAGCGATTGTTAACTCCTATGAGATTTTAAGACAAGATCACCTGCTCTCTTCTTGGCAGCTAGGCTTAGTGGTCAGCCTTATATTAGCTGGTTTTACCATCATATTTGGCGTGAGAGCTATTGATGTCACTGAGCGTCACCCAGGGATGATGCTAGCCATCGCCTTTGAATCTTTCGTCAAGCTCATCGCCTACCTGACTATTGGTATTTTTGTGTCATTTTTTCTATTTGACTCTCCCATGGATATTTGGCGTCAAGCTAATGAAACTCTGCCGGTATCCACTGAATTTACTTATCCAAATATGGTGTCGATGTTTGGTTTACTGTTTATTGTGATGTCAGCATTTCTGTGTTTGCCACGCCAATTTCAAGTATTGATAGTTGAACTGAAAGAGCAAAAACATGCACTGTGGAGCCGCTGGACCTTCCCGCTTTACATCTTAGTCTTTGCTTTTTTCGCCATGCCTTTGGGGCAAGCTGGCAACATACTCTATGGCGACTCACTACAAAGTGATGCCTATGTGCTGTTTCTGCCCGCTTTTAGTGGTGACGCTTGGCTCGGTTTGTTTAGCTTTCTAGGTGCAATATCAGCGGCAAGCTCTATGGTTATCATTTCAACCATTGCATTAAGCACTATGTTAAGTAATGAAGTGGTATTCCCGACTCTGTTTAAAGTAACCAATATTCAGAGTACTGATTTTCATAAGTTTCGCTCTCACCTACTAAATATCCGTAAAGGGCTAATCCTGTTCGTTATTTTCTTGAGTTACGGTATGTTTCTACTCGCTCCACCCGACACGCTTGCCTCATTAGGGGAAGTGGCATTTGGTGCAATCGCTCAGATAGGTCCAGCACTGTTCGCTGCCTTTTTGTGGCGGCGAGTCACCCTCATTGGTGTGCTTGCAGGCATAAGCAGTGGTTTTACACTGTGGCTGACACTTAACTTATTCCCGCAGTTAGGTCTCTATGCTCACCCTTTTGCGGGAAGTGAGTACTCGATGACAACTATGGCGACTCTGGTTGGTTTGTTTGCCAATATCACCATGATATGGATAGTTTCATCATTTACCCGCCAAAGCGTGCACGAACAGATGCAAATAGCACATTTTATCGAACGCCCTGACCTTGCTAAATTGCAACCGGCCCTGCCTAAATATATTAACCCTACCGAGCTGGAGTTACTGGTTGCTCGCTTTATCGGCAAAGAAAAAGCCACTCAAGGATTTCATGCGTTTTTCTCAGCACAACAACCAATATCCGACAAAGCTGCCTATAACCAAGCACTGACTTTTCATACCGAGAATATGCTGGCCAGCGTGATGGGGTCAGCCTCCGCTCGCTTAGTGATATCTTGCGCCCTAAATGGTCACAATATTGCGATTGAAGATGTGGCACAGCTAGTTGAAGAAGCCTCTAGCCACCGCACTGAATTTAGTCGCAGTGTACTGCACAGCGCCATTGAAAATGCCAGTGAAGGGATCTCTGTCATCGACAAAGATCTGAATTTAGTTGCTTGGAACCAGCACTATTTAAACCTATTTAGCTACCCTGACGACCTTGTTTATATTGGTTGTCCAGTTAAACAACTAATCAAGTTCAACTTAAGTCATGCCTACCCTTTACAGCATGATTTGGCCCAACAAGTTGAACGACGTTTAGCTTACCTGCGCCAGGGTAGTCGCCATAGTACAGAACGTGTTCAGCCCGACGGAAAGACAATAAGAATAGAAGGTAACCCGATTCCCGATGGCGGCTTTGTGATGATATTTTCTGATATCAGTATGTACCGAGAAGCGGAAAAGCTACTTAAAGAACAGAATCTAGATCTGGAAGCCAGAGTATATGAACGGACCAAAAAGCTAGAGCAGGCAAACTTGAGCCTAGAGCATACCAATCAAGAGCTGGCGGTAGCGCTGCAAAAAGTCGAACAAGCTCACCAGAAAAAGAGCCAATACCTAAAAGCCTGTAGTCATGATTTATTACAACCACTGTCTGCCGCAAGACTGTTTTCATCTGCATTTTTACAAGATAGCCAACTCAGTCGTAAGCAACAACAGCAGATAGGTTATATCGATAACTCATTACAAGTTGCCAATGAACTGCTGCTCGACTTGAACGAAATTTCGCGCATTGAAAGTGGCACCATCATCCCGGAAATCACCGAGTTTGCCCTGCAAGAAGTCATTGACTCACTCGTTGACGAATTTGGCGCCATAGCTGCAACGTCCAGTGTGAAATTTAAATTTATTAACACCCAGCTTTGGGTTAGAAGTGACAAAGTACTATTGCGACGGATCTTGCAAAACCTAATCAGCAATGCCTTTAGATACGCAGGCAAAGGCAAAATTCTACTTGGTTATCGCCGTCATGGAGATGATATCTCTATTCAGGTGGTTGATGATGGACCGGGGATCCCCAAAGAGAAACAAAAGGTTATATTTGAGCAGTTTACCAGGCTACAGCATTCGGGGCATGACGGTGTTAATGGTCTAGGCTTAGGGCTGAACATTTCTCAAGGTCTTGCCTCACTGCTTAACCATCAACTGACGTTATCATCAAAGGAGGAGCACGGCAGTATATTCAGCTTGCGTCTCGCCACTGTTAAGCCTCAACAACTTGCACCTAAAGCGCCGGTAGACATTCTAACCCTTAACGGTGTGCATGTTTTATGCGTCGATAATGACCCGAATGTGCTCGCAGGCATGGTGCAGCTTCTGCAAAGTTGGAACTGTCGCGTTTATCAAGCATCATCAGCTCAACAAGCAAAACAGGAATTTGCCAAACATGCACACAAGATTGATATCGTGTTGATGGATTATCAGCTTGAAGATGACCACAATGGGCTTAATTTGATGCAGGAGCTTCAGCAGCAAACCGACTTAGCACTACCAGCAATATTGATAACCGCAACCATTGATGAAACTGTAGTAAATAGAGCAAAAGAGCTAGGCTATGGCTATCTGCGTAAGATTATTAAACCTATAGCATTGAGAGCTGTTATGAGCGCAACGCTGGCCAAAAACCTCCATAGCAACTACGCAACAAGCAAGACATCGAATTATACCGTGGATGAGGAGTTGTAGACTGCAGTGTTAACCCAGCTAAAGGTTAACACTGTAGCTAGCGGCTAAAATCAAGCAATAAGAGGTGTTTTTTCAAGCTGCAGTTCGTTCATGGCAATCACTGCTTGGGTGCGGGTATGCACCCCAAGTTTTAAAAATATGGCACTCGCATGGGCCTTAATCGTTGCTTCAGAAAGGCCTAATTCGTAAGCGATTTGCTTATTGAGTAAACCATCAGCAAACATCATCAAGATGCTGTGCTGTCTAGGCGAAAGGCTAACAATTTTACTGGTCATACTATCGGCTTCTATCGCTTCAAAATTGCTGCAACCTGCAGGTACCCACTGCTGACCTGCTAATACTGACTTAATCGCACTAACCATCACCTCAACGGCTGTCGATTTAGGAATAAATCCTGCCGCACCAAACGACATACTCTTACTGACGGTGACTTTATCTTCCTGCCCCGAGATAACAACAACCCCCATTTGCGCATGACAATTGCGAATATTCACTAATGTATTAAAGCCATGCGCTTTGGGAATATTGAGATCCAGCAGCAATAAGTCTGCATCATGCTGCTTTAATACTTCATCAAGTTCGGCAACTGATTCCGCTTCAAACAAACTCACATTTTCAAAATGAGTGGTTAAGATATTGACCAATGCTTGTCTAAATAATGGATGGTCATCAGCTATTATTATTTTTAGTGGCTGTAACATGTTCGATCCCTCATATGTACATTTTTTTAGTCTACTCCATTGCCTTTTATTATCAACTCGCCACGATTATGCACCTATTCGGCACACTCGAGATTTAACACTTTAATTACAAATAGATAGTCTTATCCATTGCGTAAAAAGCTCCTTAGCTCCTAGCAGAAACATAGACTTATTAACTAGGTTTTCTGTAAGGTTTTTGTGTTAGATGGAACTTTCCCCCTAACTAAACGGTGTCGTATCACAGCGCAAACTCCGCAAAATTCAAATCAGCGCCATAAAATAACAGCCAATTAAACTCATCACTAAATTTGGTTTAAGGCTTGTACATAAAGCAACTCTCACATATTCTGAATTAAGCAGTATTTTTAAATTAGTTTTACTTTTCAAATGATAAGGAACGCCAATTTGCCAGATAAAATTGCATTAGTATTGGGTGGCGGTGGCGCAAGAGCGGCATACCAAATAGGCGTTCTTAAAGCGATTGTACAGTTTTATCCCCGTAACCAAGGGATCCCCTTCAAGATTGTTTGCGGTACTTCCGCCGGCGCAATTAACGCAACCTCTATTGCAACTCACGCCTCTTGCTTTCATTTAGGCGTGCGAAAACTGGAATGGGTTTGGCGCCATATTCACGCAAAAAAAGTCTATCAAGCTTCTATTGGCGGCGTGGTTAAGCACCTAAGTAAAATGGCATTAAAAGGAGTGCAAAGCGATGGTGCCTCTCACAGTGCCGGCAGTTTATTTAATAGTGAGCCTTTACGAGGGCTACTGAACGACTTAATTAGTTTTGAGCGCATAGGGCGAAATATTAGTAGTGGTGCGCTAGATGCTGTAAGCCTAGATACCTCTTGTTATAACAACTCTCGCTCAGTCACCTTCTTTCAAGGTAATCCACTTATAGATGACTGGCAACGTGCACGTCGAAGCGGTCAGCGCACTCGCTTAAACACCGAACACCTATTAGCAAGCTCTGCCATTCCGTTGATATTCCCGTCTGTGCGTCTTAAACAAGAATATTATGGCGATGGCTCGGTGCATCAGCTTGCGCCATTGAGCAGCCCGATTCACCTTGGTGCAGATAAGATCATGGTGATCAATTTGGAAAGCCCCCATAAGGCTCAACCAAAGGAACTTGATCATCATCCTAAAACTGCAACCATTGCAGGTCACCTGCTCGACACGATATTTTCAGACACCTTAAACAGCGATCTAGAACGACTTGAGCGGATTAACAGTACTTTATCACTCATTCCTGAAGAGAGCCGACAAAAGCTGGCTTTGAAACAGATTGAGACCTTAGTCATTAAACCAAGTGAAGATTTAAGTGTTATCGCATCACGCTACTTTCAAGATATGCCATTTGCGATCAGAATGATGATGAAAGCACTGGGGATCAATGAACACTCAGACTCGAGTGTTGGCTCATACCTATTATTCGAGCAGGGATATTGCAGTGCGTTAATAGAGCTAGGTTACCAAGATGCCATGTGCCAAATTGATGAAATAAAGTCCTTTTTCAATATTCAGTCTCATTGATCATTGAGAGAATAAATAACTCCCTCATTTAAGAACCAAATGGTATTAGCGGGCTATTTCGGCATAACAGTGTCACCAATGGCCTCAACAATACTGTCACCCCAATGTTGATAGATGAGTTCGCCAGGATGGAAACCATCACTGGCCATCTGCGCAGGTTCTGGCTTTGAGCCAAAATCTAACAAGATAAAAGGTTCAGACTTAGAAAGTTGTCTCAACAAGCCATTAAACTCATCACTACGCTTACCAAGAAACCAACGTAAAGGTTGCGGCAAAGCAGGAAAGCTTCCCATAGGTGGGACTTGAGTTAATATCAGTTTACGGCAGTTAACGCTTTGGGTAAGAAACGCTATGAGTTCTAGCTGTTGTTGCAACCACTCCCGCGCCGATAATGGACTTAGTACATCATTAACCCCAAGTGACACCACCACGATATCGAACTCAAATGCTTGCTCATTATATCTCTTATTGAGCATTTTAAGGGTCTGTGCAGTGTTAGCACCAGACTTAGCAATAAGCTGCCACGACACCTCAAAATGAGCCGATAAACCTGAACTGATAGTACCGCTTAAGGCATCCTTTTGCTGCTCAACGCCCACGCCGGCGGCAGCTGAATCACCTAACACTAACAGGGAGACCGCGGGTCCTTCTCCCAAACAACCGCTGCGATCACCGCCGGCCTCAGGTAACTTCGGCGTATTCTTCTTTACTCGTCGACCTTGAATAAACATCAATGGCAGTAGCAGTATAAAAATTATCTTGTGCAAAATAACGTCCTTATTATCTCTGTTAACCTTGTAGTAAAAAGGTTTCCGCCTTTTCTATTCGTCGAGGCTTTCCAAGCAATATTAGAATATCACCCGGTTTAATCTGCCAGTCCAGTTCAGGATTATCAACTTCAGCGCCCGCCCGGCGAACTGCACGCAGTTCAACTCGAAGCTTTTCCCAGGGGATATCTGCCAACGTCAGCCCTACGGCATTGGCCCCTTTAGGTAATGACACGGCATGAAGCAATTCAAGGGTAAAATCTGTTTCAGCCCCTGAGAAGAAACCATGTAAATATTGATAATGGTTGCGTCGCTCTGATTCCAAACGTTTTAGGATCCTTGCGAGCGGCACGCCACATTGATAGAGCACTTGAGAAACCAGCATTAAGCTGCCCTCTAGGGTTTCTGGAATAACTTGGCTAGCCCCAGCCTCCTCTAACTCCTCCATGCCCGAGTCATCGCGAGTACGTACCAAAATTTTAGCCTCTGGCGCCAACTGACGGCATAGAGGCAGCACCTCCTCCAATATTCGTTCACTACTAAAGGTAATAACGATCAATTTTGCATGGCGCACGTGCGCTTGTTTGAGAATACTGCGTTTGCACACGTCACCAAAGTATACCGGCTCTCCCGCCGTTCTGGCCTCAGAGACACGTTTGGGATCTAAATCGAGTACAAGATAGGGTATCGCCTCGGTTTTCATAAACCTTGCTATCGTTTGCCCAACGCGGCCATAGCCAAGAATAAGCACCATATCATCGGCAACATCAGCACCAACGGCAATCGGTTCACTTTTTTCAGGCTTAGGTTTTAACCCTTGTAGCATTCTTGCTATGTCTACACTATGGCGAACAAGCCAAGGAGCAAGTGCCATTGATAACACCGCAACCATAACTAATGTGGTACTAGTTTTCACATCCAATAATTGATAGTTAACTGCAAGCGCTAGCACAACAAAGCTAAATTCACCGACCTGCGCCAAGCTTAAGGCTGTTGACACAGAGACCCTAAATGACTCTTTAGCAAGTTTAAGTAACGAAAAAATGACTAACGCTTTACCTAAGATTACTGCAATTAACAGTATGATGATCTGCCACCAATACTGCGCGACGAGTTGAAAATCGAGCAACATACCGATGGAGATAAAAAACAGCCCCATCAGTAAGTCTCTAAAAGGGCGAATATCGGCCTCTAATTGCCGGCGGTATTGGCTTTCCCCCAAGAGCATCCCCGCCATAAATGCACCTAACGCCATCGATAAGCCTAGCCACTGGGTAATAGCACCAGTGACTAACGCTACAACCAAAGTCGACAATACAAATAACTCATTTGAACGAGAACGCGCCACTTCATCGAATAGTCTTGGCAACGCCCATTTGCCAAAAGCCATTAGCGCAATGAAAGCCAATATGCCTTTTAATAACGCATAGGCTACATCACTTAATAATAGAGGTGCACCATCGCTTGCGAGCAGCGGCAGTAGGATTAATAGGGGAACAACGGCAATATCTTGAAACAACAGCACACTGACTGACAGCTCACCATGGCGGCGTCGCAGCCAGCCTTGTTCATTAAGCAGTTTAAGCACAATTGCTGTCGAAGATAGCGCAATGGCCGAGCCTACAACAATTGATTCGGTCACAGTCAAATTACATAACAGAGCGATGACCATGCTCAGCGCAGCAGTCACCAGCACCTGAGCACTGCCTAAACCAAATACGGTTCTACGCATCGCCCAAAGCCTCGGCAGAGAAAACTCAAGCCCAAGGCTAAACATCAGCAGCACCACCCCAAGCTCTGCAACCGACTGCATCTGATGCTGGGTAAACCAATGGAAACCACTCGGGCCACTAATTATCCCTGTCATTAAGTATGCCAAAATCGCCGGTAATCCCGCCCGCCTTAAAATGGCAATAGAGACAATGGCGACCACTAACATAAGCAGTATTTGGATTAAAAAGCTGTGTTCCATGTGCTCAATGTACTCCTAGGGACAATGTGAATTTTTAAGCTTGGGTTTAACGCATCTATTTATCATAAAGAATAATACTTGTACTACAAGCCAAAGAAACGATTAAGCATTTAAAAGTGAAACACTAATTGGTAATTACAACAGCAAAATTTGTCAATTTCATATGAGGTTTTACGATTTTTCCGTGTTGCCGAAATAGCGCCACTTCGCTGTTTGTCAAAAAACAGTCGCCTCAAGTTTTAACGCCTAAAACACCAAGGTAAACCTATGATTAATAAAGATAACAAATAAAAAACGAGCTGTTGGCACGATTAGTGCTTATTTAAAGATTAGTAATACCGCTAATTTATTTGGAGTTGAGTACATGGAATTTGGCCTAGCGACCGAGCTTTTTCCTAACGAGTATCGCGTTGAAGCTGATCTAGAGTCGGCCTACCCGGTAGATCTTAATCTTGTCCCCATCATCCAACAACTGCACCAACATTTAGACCCGCGGACAGTATTTGCCTGCTTCGGCAAAATCATGGGGCAATATTTGCCGCTCCATGGGGTGCAACTCAGTTATAAGCAATATCACTTTCAATGGGGACGCCAAGGCGGTTACTCGATTGAGCAGCATCTAACGCTGGCTGACACTATGGTTACGGTTAACTATAACCTAAAAGCGCCTTTAGTGCCGTCGCAAGCTCAGCGTTTGAATCAACTACAAGAACTGGTATTACAACCCTTGTTCAACGCGATTCAGTTTCAAGAGATATCCAAACAAGCAATGTTTGACGCGCTGACTCAGCTAGGAAATCGCCACTATTATCTTGAACAGATAAAAAAAGAGATCGCTCGCGCAGAGCGAAACCACAGTACTTTTTCATTAGTCACCTTAGATCTCGATAACTTTAAGCAACTTAACGATCGCTTTGGGCATCAGTTAGGCGATGAAGCATTGGTCTCTTTTGCCAAACTGCTTAATCGGGTAATAAGAGATACTGATCAAGCCTTTAGAATTGGCGGTGATGAGTTCACAATTTTAGTGCAAGGTGATGCACAAGCGGCTGCGATCCTGTGTGAAAGAATTTTGAGCGCCTTGGAGCAACTTGCAAATATAGAGAGTTATCAGGTTCGAACCAGTTTAGGTATTGCCCAGTGGGCTAACAATGATTCTGAGCAGAGTTTATACCAAAAATCAGATAGTGCTCTTTATCAAGCCAAAGCGATGGGCAGACAGTGCTACAGTATCTATCAGCCAAAAGATTGCTAATTAATTTAAGTAATTAATTAGCGGTAAACGACAGCCCTTGCTCACTCTCGGAGCACAGATAGGCTTTTTCATTCCAGTAACCGATGGCACATACCAATTTACCGTTGTAGCACAATAGCGGTACTTTAGCTCTTGCCCACGGCGGTACGGCAAACTCCTGCCATAATTTCTTCAATTCGCGACCTTTATTGCGATTATGCGGCTGACAACGAGTACTTCCTGGCAAAGCAAACTCAATAGTCACCTTTTCATCTGCACGTGGTAAACGCACCCCAGCCCCTAAAGCCAGACTCGCGTTAACCCGTTTCTCAGTACCACAGCTAATTCCCTGTTCGAGGATTTCATCGATTGATGACACTGTGATCTTGCTCAATGGCACCTCTTTAGTCAGCGTTAGAAAGTAACCTGCGCCTTTAAAGCGCTTTATGACAACGTCAGCTAACTTTATATCAATATTGGCATCAGCTTTAGCATCGAGCAATTGGCTAAGAATTTGTTGTACTTGTACTTTAGAAGGTGGCGCAAACCCTAATTGTTCCATGTGGCCTCGCAGCAGTAGCGCTTGCCAAGCTGCAGAATACTCAGCTAATGCCGCGAGCTCAATAACCGACTCACCCTCTTGCCGACTCTGAATTGAGGGCAATCGCGTTGCCATCTCCTCATCAACAACACTTTGTTGCATCGCACATAACTCGGCACTGCGACTCGCTGTTGCAGCAATGGCACTCCAACGCTGCTTTAAGGCAGGAATGATAGATTGACGTAGAAAGTTTCTATCATATTTTTCATCAAAATTACTCTCATCTTGAATATGAGTAATGTGATGTTTGCTGGCGTAAGCTTCAACATCCGTTTTTTTCATATCAAGTAGTGGGCGTATCAACCACTTATCTTTATCGAATGGCTGTACCCTGCCCATCGCTGATAGACCTTTTGGGCCTAGTCCGCGCTTTAAAGCCAGTAAAATAGTTTCGAGTTGATCATCTTGATGATGAGCTGTCATTAGAATATCAGCAGCGTCCATCTGTGCTGTTAGTGCTTGATAACGCACCAAACGTGCAGCGGCTTCAACACTGACCCTTGGTGCCAGTTTCACCTCGACATGGACTACAGAGCAAGGTAACTGATATTTAGCAGCCTGCGCTTGGCAATGTAACGCCCAACGATTGGCGTTAACACTCAAACCATGATGAACATGCAGCAACTGATATTCAAACTGTGGCTGTTGCTTGGCAAACAACGACAAACCTTGTGCTAAGATCTCTGAATCGACGCCACCACTATAAGCCAGCACAACTTTACGGGGCTTTTGGCTTAGCTCAATCGATGGTAACTCGTCGATACAACGTTGGATCAGCTGTGCAATATCCATAACTTAAAAGACTATCCGAACTTTGTTTGAGCCTGTTAGCGACTCAAGCGCCAACATTAAATCATCGGTTGGGTTCACCCGCCATTCATCACCCAGTGCAAACTGCGCTTTAGTTTCTGGCTGGGCGTAATTGATTAACACTGGTACAGCGCCATTTTTCCATGGTTCAACTGCTGCCTGAAAACGGTTTAACCAATCTCCATCAACCTCTGTTGACTGCAGGTCAACTTCAACCGCATTTGCAAAGTGGCTGCGCGCTTCGCCCATATCAATAATATTACGCGCAGTCATACGATTACCGCCGGAGAAGTCATCGAAGCTAACTTCGCCTTCAATAATCAAAATACGATCTTTTTCAAGCAAGTGATTAAACTTCTCAAACGCTTCGGTAAATAGCATCACCTCTAAACGTGCACTCTTATCGTCCAATGTCACCAAGCCCATTTTAGCACCACGTTTGGTCATCATGACTCGTGTTGCTACCACGAGCCCAGCCGCTTTCATGGTTTTACCACGCTCTGTTGGATGAACATCTTTCAGCCGACCAGAGGTGTAATGCTTAAGCTCTTTGAGATACTGATTAATCGGGTGGCCAGTTAAATACAAACCAAGCGTGTCGCGCTCCCCTTCTAGCCAGACTTTGTCAGGCCAAGGCGTGCAATCTACGAATTGTTGTTTATCATCTTCTGGCTCGCTATTGAGCAAGCCAAACATATCGTGTTGACCTAAGGCTTCCGCTTTAGCATGCTGATCCGCCGCGCGAATAGCTTCTGGTAATGTTGCCACCAATGACGCTCGATGCGGGCCAAGATTATCAAGCGCGCCGGCACAAATTAACTTTTCAATCACGCGGCGATTAAGCTTTTTAAGGTCAATTCGAGCACAAAAATCAAACAAATCGGTAAATGGACCATCTTTTCTAGCCTGTAGTATCGAGTCCACTGGGCCTTCACCTACCCCTTTAACCGCACCGATGCCGTAGACAATATTAAGATCTTCATCAACAGTAAACCTAAATAACCCCTTATTGACATCGGGTGGGATAAGCGGCAAGCCCATACGTTCACACTCATCAACTAAGGTAACAATCTTGTCGGTGTTATCCATATCAGCTGACATCACCGCGGCCATAAACTGCGACGGGTAATGGGTCTTTAACCATAGTGTTTGGTAGGATACCAATGCGTAAGCAGCAGAGTGAGACTTGTTAAATCCATAACCCGCAAATTTTTCCACCAAATCGAAAATCTTCATCGATAGTGGGCCATCAACGCCGTTCTTAATTGAGCCCTCTTCAAACGTTCCGCGCTGCTTTGCCATCTCTTCTGGCTTTTTCTTACCCATAGCACGACGCAGCATATCCGCCCCACCCAAGGTATAACCAGCCAATACCTGGGCAATCTGCATCACCTGCTCTTGGTACAAAATAATGCCGTAGGTTGGCGACAGTAATTCTTTCAATGATTCGTGCTGGTACTCTGCATCAGGGTAAGAAACTTCTTCGCGACCATGCTTACGCTCAATGAAGTTATCTACCATGCCAGACTGCAAAGGACCGGGTCTAAACAGTGCTACTAGTGCAATCATATCTTCAAAGCAGTCAGGCTGAAGGCGCTTAATCAAATCCTTCATACCCCGGGATTCCAGCTGAAATACCGCCGTCGTTTCGTAGCGCTGTAGTAACTTAAAACACTTAGGGTCTGTCAGCGAAATAGACTCAATTCGCACACGATCTTCACCATTCTTGTCTTTAACGGCGTTAACCATCTGCAACGCCCAATCAATAATGGTCAGCGTTCTTAGACCTAAGAAATCGAACTTAACCAAACCTGCGGTTTCTACATCGTTTTTATCAAACTGAGTAACCGGGTTAAGCCCTTCCGAGTCACAGTAAATAGGAGAGAAATCAGTAATTTTGGTCGGCGCAATAACAACACCACCAGCATGCTTACCCGCGTTACGCGTTACGCCTTCCAATATGCGGCACATGTCGATGAGGTCTTTCACCTCCTCGCTGCCGTCATAGGATTCTTGCAACGCTGGTTCGACCTCAAAGGCCTTTGCCAAGGTCATACCGGGTTCTGCTGGCACCATTTTTGAGATACGGTCAACAAAACCATAAGGGTGCCCTTGAACACGTCCCACGTCTCGTATTACTGCTTTGGCCGCCATGGTACCGAAAGTAATAATCTGCGATACCGCATCTCGGCCGTACAAGTCTGCCACATGGTCAATAACCTCATCTCGGCGATCCATACAAAAATCGACATCGAAATCCGGCATAGAAACACGTTCAGGATTCAAAAATCGCTCGAACAGTAGATCATATTCTAGTGGGTCGAGATCGGTAATTTTCAGTGCATAGGCTACTAATGAGCCAGCACCCGAACCTCGACCTGGGCCAATAGGAATATCGTTATCCTTACCCCACTGGATAAATTCCATCACGATGAGGAAGTAACCGGGGAAGCCCATCTCGTTAATTACTTTAAGCTCAATATCCAAGCGTTCGTCGTATTCTGGCCGCTTCTCAGCTCTAACCTCTGCATCGGGGAATAAAAACTCTAAGCGCTCTTCTAACCCTTTCTCTGACACATCAACCAAAAAGTCTTCAATAGATAAATCGCCTGTGGGAAAGTTAGGCAAAAAATATTCATTCAAACGCACAGTGACATTACAACGCTTAGCAATTTCAACCGTGTTCTGTATCGCTTCTGGAATATCCTCAAACAGCTCACACATCTCCTCGCTACTCTTAAAATACTGCTGGTCGCTATATTTTTTAGGACGGCGAGGATCGGCTAATGTAAAACCATCTGAAATAGCCACACGGATCTCGTGTGCTTCAAATTGCTCAGGCTTATTAAATACCACTTGGTTGGTGGCGACTACTGGCAAATCTTTAGCTTGTGCCAGCTCTACAGCCATATGTAAGTAGCGCTCTTCATCTGGGCGCCCAGTACGTAATAACTCTAGGTAATAGCGATCTGGGAAATGGGTTTGATAAAACTCTATTAAGGAGTCAACCTGTGCCTGATTCTCTTTAAGTAACGCGCGGCCAACATCACCATGACGGCCACCAGAAAGTAAAATTAAACCGTCGTTATATTTGGCTAACCACTCATGATCAATAACTGCTCTATCGTCAATATGGCCACGAAGATAGGCATCACTGATAAGTAATGTAAGACTCGAATAGCCTTCATTATTCATCGCTATGGCAGTGATTGAGCAGAGCTCGTCGACACCAGGGACTTGTACCCAAAATTCGGTACCGATAATGGGCTTGATTCCGGCACCATGGCAACCGCCATAGAACTTTACCAGTCCACACATATTGGTCTGATCCGTCAGCGCCACTGCAGGCATGCCAAGTTCGCTCACTTTAGCGAGAATTGGTTTTACCTTGGACAGTCCATCAGACATTGAAAAGTCACTATGGACGCGCAAATGCACAAATAAAGGATCAGACATAGTTGGAGTATCTTTCTTTTAGGTAGATGAAGACAAATAGTCAATCTTACAGAGTAAAACATGGACTAGCAGCAAACAAGCGAAACCGCTAATCCAAGTGACGGATGGATAAATTTTTAGCGACAATCATGCCGTATATGCACTTAGAGCATTGTTTGAAAAAAAGGACAAGTTCTACATCGCTTCCCGTACTGGACGAAAACTCTTGCGATGCTCAGCGAGTACGCCGTAATTGGCTAATGCTTCAAAATGAGCCTTCGTCGGGTAACCTTTGTGTTTCTCAAATCCATATTGAGGATACTGCTGTGCAAGTTGCTCCATTTCACGGTCGCGGATCACTTTAGCAATAATTGAAGCGGCGCTGATGGCATCGATAAGACCATCACCTTTAATGATTGCGTGGCTTTGCATACCAAAGTCTGGACAACGATTACCATCAACCAATACCGAGCTTGGCTTAATAGATAACCCAGCAACCGCACGCTGCATTGCAAGCATAGTGGCGTGCAATATGTTTAGTTCATCAATTTCAATAGGCGTAGCAGCGCCAACGCTGACACTTAATGCTTTCTCTTGGATCTGATTGAAAAGCAATTCGCGCTTTTTCTCTGATAATTTTTTTGAATCGTTAAGGCCAATAATCGGATTATTGGGATCTAATATAACTGCAGCGGTTACCACATTGCCTACTAAAGGACCGCGGCCAACTTCGTCAACTCCAGCGTATTGTCCAATACAGATCGATTCAATTTGCTCTTGGGTTATACCTTTAAAAACGGCCACTAGTTTTGTTCCTCTATTAGCTTAACCACCGCATCTGCTGCACGTGCACTAGCATCACGACGGATCTCTATATGCATCTGCATGAAACGATCA
Source organism: Shewanella sp. 10N.286.54.B9 (assembly GCF_041468565.1). Lineage (NCBI taxonomy): Bacteria > Pseudomonadati > Pseudomonadota > Gammaproteobacteria > Alteromonadales > Shewanellaceae > Shewanella > Shewanella sp. 10N.286.54.B9. Next base: position 105,798 of record NZ_JBFRIY010000037.1, on the reverse strand, counting down.
TGTAATGGGGTGAAATCGCTATCAAGCTGTCTAGATACTGCAGCAGCTATTTTTTGCGCGGTACAATGCTCTTGGATCAATTCTTCAACCACATCGTCATCGGCCAGCAAATTGGGCAGCGAATAGCGTTTGGTTAGCATCATACCTTTAGCAATACGATAGGTGATTGGGCTAACTCTATAAGCGACAACCATAGGTCTTTTAACCAACATAGCTTCAAGCGTGGCAGTACCTGATGCGAGTAATATGCAGTCGGCGGCTGCCATCACTTCACGAGAATGGCCTTCAACTAAATGAATCTCTAAATCAGGTGCATGCTCGCTCAGTGCTTGCTCGAATTGGGTGCGGCGTTTTTCATTCACCAGTGGTGTGACAAATTTGATATCGGGATAGCGCTGCTTAATGATGCTAGCCGCCTTCACAAAAGGCTCTGCAAGCATTTTTAACTCCCCACCTCGAGATCCAGGTAAGATAGCTAAATATTCAGCTTCGCCATCCAGTCCAAGTAGTTCACGAGCCTCAGCCTTACTGCTTTCTAACGGGATATCATCTGCTAACGTGTGGCCAACAAAGGTACAAGGTACTTGATACTTATCGTAAAAGGCTTTCTCAAACGGCAATAGCGACAGCACCATATTGGTTGCCTTCGCAATTTTAAAAATGCGCTTCGGCCGCCATGCCCATACTGATGGACTAACATAATGAACCGTCTTTATGCCACGAGCTTTAAGCTTTAACTCGAGGCCTATATTAAAATCAGGAGCATCAATTCCAATAAAGCAGTCTGGCTTAAGTTGGCTAATTTCATCAATCAGCGTTGACCGTACTTTAAGCAACCTAGGAAGACGCGAAAGCACCTCTACAATTCCCATAACGGCGAGTTCTTCATAGGAGAATAGAGATTCAAAGCCAAGCGCGTCCATGCGTGGGCCGCCAATGCCGACAAAGCGTGCATCTGGATAGCTTTGCTTAAGCGCTTTAATCAAGCCAGCACCAAGAATATCACCCGAGATTTCTCCGGCGACCATAGCGAATATACGAGGAGTGTTTAGGCTCATAAAAAAAGTCTATTTTTAAAGATGATTGATAAAGAAAAAACCCGCTAGATAGCGGGTTCTTATTAACACTATCGAACTATGCCTCGACTTGAAGATGCGACAAAGTCGACCAACAGTTTAACTTGTTCATCATCGACTGCCGCTTCCTTTAACTGCTCAACCGCTTCTTCAACGGTTAAACCATTGCGGTAAAGCGTTTTATAAGCTCGTCGAACCGCAAGCTGAGATTCCTTACTGAAACCTCTGCGTTTGAGACCTTCACTATTAAGGCCTCTTGGCACTGCAGGTTGACCCGAAGCCATGACAAACGGTGGCACATCGTTCAAAATTAAAGAATAGCCAGCTGTAAATGCGTGAGCGCCGATTTTTACAAACTGATGCACACCTGTCATGCCGCCAAGAATGGCATAATCGCCGACATGAACATGTCCAGCAATTGAAGCATTATTAGACATAATAACATTATTACCAACGACACAGTCGTGGGCGATATGCACATAGGCCATAAATAGGTTATTTGAACCGATACGGGTTTCCCAATTATCTTGAGTTGTACCACGGTGTATCGTTACCGATTCACGAATAACGTTATTATCACCAATAATAAGACGTGTTGCTTCACCTGCAAACTTCTTATCTTGACAATCTTCACCTACTGAGGCGAATTGATAAAATTTATTACCTTTGCCAATAACTGTTGGGCCTTTCACAACAACGTGTGAACTAAACCAACAATCATCACCAATTTCTACGTTTGCGCCAATATAGGTCCATGGACCTATAGTGACATTATTGCCAATTTTGGCATCTGGATGGATGTAAGCTAATTTATCGATCACTTGGAAATCTCTCTCCGTGCACACATTATTTCGGCTGAACAAACAACCTCGCCATCCACTTTGGCTTCGCCAGTAAATACGCCAATTCCACGGCGCTCTTTAATCATTTTGACTTCGAAATGCAACTGATCGCCTGGTTCTACAACACGCTTAAAACGTGCTTTGTCGATCCCTGCAAAATAATATAGTGCATCATTCGAAGGTGCATCACTCATCGTCTTGAATGCTAAAAGACCAGTAGCTTGCGCCATAGCCTCTAAAATCAATACGCCTGGCATCACTGGTTGAACCGGGAAGTGTCCCTGAAAGAATGGCTCATTAATGGTGACATTTTTGATAGCATGTAAAGTTTCACCAGGGGTGAAGTCCAATACTCTATCAATCAATAAAAATGGGTATCTATGAGGCAAAAACTTTAGGATCTCTTTGATATCCATTGTATTCAATTGATTTGACACGAAACTTATTCCTTAACCTGCCCAAGGCAGCTATTCATTTACTTTGTGTTGTTTTCTAACTTCTTAACACGCTGAAACAGCCCATCAAGCTGTCTAAAGCGAACAGTATTTTTACGCCACAGTTTATTATCCATCGCAACCGTTGCAGAAGAATAAACACCAGGCTCACGGATCACACTGGTAATATTAGTACTGCCGGTAACATGCACGCCATCACAGATGCTGAGATGCCCTGAAATTGCGCAATTACCGCCGATTATACAGTGCTTACCAATAGTGACACTACCGGCAACAACTGTACTCCCCGCAATTGCGGTATTAGCACCAATAATATCGTTGTGCGCTATCTGAACTTGGTTATCTACAATAACACCATCATGAATTTCGGTATGATCTATCGCACCACGATCTACGGTAGTATTGGCACCAATCTCAACACGGTCTCCAATTCGAACGCCGCCTGTTTGTGGTATTTTAATCCACTGTCCACGTTCATTGGCATAACCAAATCCATCAGAGCCTATAATAGCACCCGAATGAATAATACAGTCTTGACCTAGATGCACATCATGATAGACAGTCACATTCGCCCATAATAATGTGTTAGAACCAATAACACTGTCTTGTCCAACAACGCTACCAGCGCCAACTTGGACATTGTTACCAACAACAACATTTTCACCAATAACGGCATTTGCACCAATAGCAACATCCTCTCCTAGCATAGCAGAAGCTGCTATTTGTGCAGAAGGGTGAATATTTTCAGCCGCCTTTGGGGTGGTATCAAGGAATTGTGCAATGCGGGCAAAACCAACATAGGGATCTTTCAAGACAATGGCATTGCCTTCAAACCCTTCAGCGTCTGCCGGACTCATCAAAATCGCCGATGCAGCTGTAGTTTCAAGCTGTGAACGGTATTTTGAGTTTGCCAAAAAAGAGATTTGACCTTTACCTGCACTGTCCAAAGTGCCGACCGTTGATATTTCAACGGAGTCGTCACCTTGAACATCTGCATTAAGATGGTCAGCCAGTACTCTTAAAGTATAGCTAGTCATCTATTTACTTGCCTTTACCTAGAGCTTCAACAACCTTGTTGCTGATGTCAGCAGTTGGCTTAACGTAGATAACAGCACCACGTTGTAACACCATGTCATACTGCTCTTTTTCTGCAATTGTATTGATTGTCTTTTGTACTTCAAGAAGTAATTTATTTTGCTCTTCACCGTTACGACGACGCATATCTTCGTCTAGTGCTTTGCCTTTAAGTTGCAGCTCAGCCTTCATTGATTCCATCTTACGAACCATTTCAGTCTTTTGAGACTCACTCATCAGCGCCGCATCACGCTGCTGCTTTTCAAGCAAACCACGTAGCTCTTCTTGCATTTTTTGTACAGCGGCAACACGGTCACCAAACTCTGCTTTTAAAGTTTCGTTAACCTGTTCGCGTTGAGGTAGCTGTTCAAATACAGCTTGCATGTCTACAACTGCAATCTTTTCAGCGTGCGCAACCAATGGTGCACCTAAAAGAACCAAAACCATCATTGCGCGATTTAACATCTTATTCAAAACAAACTCCTTTATCTCAGCAAAACTTGCCGATTACATTTAAATTATTTTTAGAAAGTTTTACCAATATTAAACGAGAAGATCTCTGTTTCATCATCCTCGTATTCCTTGATTGGCCATGCAAGACTAAACACCATAGGTCCCATCGGCGACAACCACTGCACGCTCATGCCCCAAGAGGCACGAATACGACTCGGATCGCTATAATCTTCAAGTTTATTAAACTCTTCAATTGGAAGATAACGATACGACTCATAGTCAAACTCAGTATCCCATACGTTACCCGCATCCACAAAGAAGCTTGTACGAACAGAGTTGGTATAGGCTTCATCTAAGAACGGCGTAGGTACAATTAACTCTAAACTCGCTGTTGCAATAGCGTTACCACCAATTGAGCGACCTGAGCTAACTTGAATCCGGTTAGGATCCCCTGGTAGCGTACAACCTGTTCCAGAAGGATCTGGTGAACAAGGCTCGCTGCCACGGTATAAATAGAATGAACGTGGACCAACCGAGTTAGACTTAAAGCCCCGTAATGAACTACTACCACCTGAGTAATAGTTCTCCCAGAACGGTAGAATTTGGTCATTGTCATTAAACTGACCATAACCGTTACCGTAACCTAAACGACCACGCGCTAACACAACAAAGCTGTGACTGCGGTTAATTGGGAAGTAAAAGTTAGTGTCAAAGTCAGCCTTAAAGTACTGCAGGTCAGACCCTGGAACCGTCATCTTACCATTTAGACGTTGTGACGAACCATCTGATGGGAAGGTGCCACGGTTCAAGTTACTGCGTGACCAACCAAGACTTAGCTCAAAGTTATCAAAGCTTAAGCCTGCATTAGGGTCATCAGAATCACGGTAAATATCATAAAAACGAACTGCTTGTTCATAAGCCGAAATCTCTGAGATTTCGTTATGACGATAACCAATGCCACCGTTTATGCGGTTGTATTCGTTAATTGGAAAGCCTGAATTGATTGCAATACCGTAGGAGCTATTTTTATAGGCCTCTAGGTTTGCTTCATCAGCATCAAACTCACTCCAATAGATACTGCCGCCTAAACTTACACCATCTTTTGTGAAGTATGGATCTGTAAACGATAGATTGACGTTTTTCTGATACTTATTGGTGTTGAGGTTTATACCAGCTTGATTACCGGTACCTAAGAAGTTACTTTGCTGTACACCGAACTGCAAACTAAGCCCAGATTCAGTACCGTAACCCACACCAGCGTTAAATGAACCAGACGGCTGCTCTTTAACGTTAAAGGCAACATCAACTAAATCGTCAGTACCTGGTACTTGTACAGTTTCAGTATCAACTGTTTCAAAGTAGCCCAGACGGTTTAAGTTAGACTTAGATAGCTCTACTTGAGCAGAGTTAAGCCATGCGCCTTCCATTTGACGCAGTTGACGACGCATAACTTCATCTTTCGTCACTGTGTTACCAGTGAAATTGATATTACGCACGTAGACACGCTTACCGGGTTTTACATTGATATTTAACGTCACTTCTTTAGTTTCGTCATCAATTTCAGGGTAAGTCTTCACTTCAGGGTATGCATAGCCGTAACGACCTAGATACTTACCGTACATCTCTTCGGTAAATGTCACATCGCCGCCGTTATACATATCACCTTCTTTGATTGGTAATATCGCTTGTAACAGCTCTTCACGCCCCATCAAATCACCAGTAAGGTTAACGTCTTTAACCTTATACTGCTCACCTTCGTCTACATTAATCGTAATATACAGACCTTTACGGTCTGGTGTCATCGCGACCTGAGTAGATGTCACATCAAAACGAATATAACCGCGGTTTTGATAGTAGGTTTTAATGGTTTCTAAATCCGCTTGCAGCTTTTGCTTTTGGTAACGACGTTCACCAAATAGATCCCACCATGCAACGTAGTCTTTAAGCTCAAGCATACCGATGAGCTCTTCGTCACTAAATTCGCTATTACCAACAACGTTGATTTGACGAATCTCAGCAGCTAAGCCTTCAGTAAAAGAGAATTTAAGCTCGACACGGTTACGTGGCAAATTGACGATTTCTGCTTTTACTTTCGCGCCATACTTACCTACGCCATAGTAGAAATCTTGAAGACCTTTTTCGATGCCAGACAACATGGTGCGGTCAAGAGACTCACCAATTTTAACGCCGGAACCATCGAGGCTTTCTTGTAGCTGTTCATCTTTAATATCTTTGTTACCTTCAAAGGTAACAGAGCTAATTGTCGGCCTTTCAGTGACTTTAACCACCAAAACATTGCCGTCGCGCAACACTTCAATTTTTTCGAAGTTCGTTGACGCATATAAGCTCTTAATTGCTTGTTGCAACTTTAATTGATCAACAGTATCACCTACCTTCACAGGTAGATTTAGCAGAGCCGCACCGAGTGCAACTCGCTGTAATCCTTCAACTTGGATATCAGCTACTTCAAAAGGTTGAAAAGTATCAGCCCAACCGTTCCCTGAAAAAGACGCTCCGACTAATAACATCGAGGCAAAAATTTTATTCAATCTCATAGAGCACTTCTAATTATTTGTCTGTCCCTGATCAGAGTCGGGAAAAATCATTGAAGAGCGCTACACTCATCAACATTAGCAGCAATGCTGCCCCAAATCTGAATCCAATTTCCTGAACCTTTTCAGGTACAGGCCTGCCTGTTATCACTTCAACGAAGTAATACAAAAGGTGTCCTCCATCTAGCACTGGCAAAGGCAAAAGATTAATAATGCCCAAGTTCACGCTAATCAACGCAAGGAAACCTAAAAAGTAAACTAATCCGACATTAGCACTATTTCCTGCGCCTTGCGCAATAGAAATAGGCCCACTCAGATTTTTAACTGACACGTCACCAGTTAATAACTTGCCAATCATCTTAATGCTGACGGAGACAAGTTGCCATGTTTTATCCACTGCAACAGGAAAAGAGTCAAAAAAACCATATTCCAACTGCAATTTCATATTATCTGGCCAAGGTTCAAAGGTAGGAGCAACCCCTATCACTCCCTCAACGCCACCATCAGCACTTTCTCGTGATTTAGGCGTCACCTTCATCACGAGCTGTTCACCGTCACGCCTAACGGTGATATCAACGCTTTTATTTGCCGATTGCTGAATAATTTCAACAAAACGCGGCCATTCACTATAACGTTTTCCGTCAATAGCAACCAAAATATCGCCAACTTTAATACCAGCAAGCCCTGCAGCGCCATCGTCACTGACCATTGCTAGCGTTGGCAATATTTGTGGACGATACATGCCCAAACCGATAGCGGTTATCGGTAGCTCTTTTTCAGGATCGAATTTCCACTCGCGAGTATCTAATGTATATTGCTGTGCATTCGAATTTATCCCTTCTAGGCGATTCAGGGGAGCGACTGAAATATCAACTTGTGGGTTACCTATGTGGCCTGCAAGCGCCAGATTAACCTCTTCCCAGTCTTTCACTTTTTGGCCACCAACAGTCATGATTTGCAGTGGCTCTTTGACAACAATTTGCGCGGCAGGAGATCCTGCGATGGTTGAATCTATGACAGGTTTAATGGCGGGAACACCAATAAGATACATTGCGTATAGTGCAACAATAGCGAAAATGAAGTTTGCTATGGGGCCAGCACTGACAATTGCAATGCGTTGCCATACTCCCTTGCGGTTGAATGCTTGCTCTTTCAATTCTTCGGGTACGTCATCAACACGCTCATCTAGCATCTTGACATAGCCACCGAGCGGGATCATCGCGATTACGTACTCAGTACCATCTTGTCCGGTTTTACGCCAAATAGCTTTACCGAAACCGATAGAGAAACGCTCGACTTTTACGCCGCACTTTCTAGCCACCCAAAAGTGTCCATATTCATGCGCGGCGATCAAAATACCCAGTGCTACGATAAACGAACCTAGGTTCCAAAAAAAATCTATCATTCCCTTCCTCTGAACTATTTGAGCTTTCTAACAGCTTCTAATGCATATTGTCGAGCTTGGCTATCTAACGCCATAATATCGTCAATAGTGGTTAATGATTGCGCCGTTACGTGCTTAAAGCTCTGTTCATTGATAATGGCTATATCGGTGAAACGTATCTGCCCATCTAAAAATGCCTGTACTGATATTTCATTGGCAGCATTTAAAACGGTTGTCGCTTCTTGCCCTTGTTTACAAGCTTCGATTGCTAACGCTAAACAAGGAAAGCGATTAAAATCTGGTTCTAAGAAGCTTAACTGTCCGACTTTAAAAAAGTCTAAAGGTTCAACTCCGGATTGAATTCTCTGTGGAAAAGACATGCAATGCGCAATTGGTGTACGCATATCCGGATTTCCTAACTGTGCGATAACAGAGCCGTCTCGATACTGCACCATTGAATGAATCACACTCTGAGGGTGAATAACGACTTTTAACTGCTCAGCGCTGGCATTAAACAACCAACGCGCCTCGATGTATTCGAGGCCTTTGTTCATCATGCTAGCCGAATCAACGGAAATCTTCTGCCCCATAGACCAATTAGGGTGTTTACAAGCTTGTGCAGGCGTCATGGAAGACAGTGTAGACAATTCAGAGTTTAAGAACGGTCCACCAGAGCCAGTTAGCAAAATATGAGAGACACCAGCTCCAACCAAATCGCATCGGCCAATTTCTAATTGATTACGTTCAGATAAACATTGAAATATTGCATTGTGCTCACTGTCAACAGGGAGCACTGTGGCTCCCGAGCTCTGCATCGCCTCAATGAATAATTGTCCCGACATCACTAACGACTCTTTATTCGCCAGTAACACACGTTTGCCAGCTTTCACTGCTGCTAATGTTGATGGCAGACCAGCAGCACCAACGATAGCAGCCATGACAGTATCAACTTCTGAGCAACTGACAAGCGATAAAAGCTCATCTTCACCCGTAGTAACCTCAATAGCCAACTCAGCGGGTAGTAATTGCTTTAATTCAATCGCTGCTTGAGCGTCTACCATATGGGCTACGACAGGACGATGCTCTACACAGATTTCAAGCATCTTGGCGACATTAGTATTCGCGACAAGTGCAAATACACGGTATTGCTCATGATTGCACTTAACGACATTTAAGGTACTCGCGCCGATGGAGCCAGTAGCACCTAAAATCACCATATTTTGCATATAGTTACATCCAAAAAGCTATATATATTAAAGTAAATACAGGCAATGCCGCAGTTAAGCTATCGATACGATCTAAGACACCGCCGTGCCCTGGTAAAATGGTACCTGAATCCTTAATATTAGCGACCCGCTTAAACATACTTTCAGACAGATCACCTACTGCTGACGCAAGTGCGACAAATAAAGTAACTGCAATCAAAAGCCCTAACTCTTGCTCAGGTGAAAAATACATAACCCCAGCAACAATAAGCATGGTCGTCGCCAAGCCACCTAGCAAGCCTTCAATGGTCTTAGCTGGGCTAACGTTTGGCATCAGTTTGCGTTTGCCAAATGATTTACCCGCAAAATAGGCGCCTGAATCAGTAGCCCAAACAACTAACATCACCAAAAACACTAATGTACCACCGTAATAAGGTGAGGCTTCAGTGCTCAATGCTTTTAGGGATAATAGAGAGACAAAACATGGGATTAGAGTTAACTGTCCAAACATGGACTTGAGCATATGGCTCTTGTTCCAAAAGCCAGCACTTTTGGGATAAGAGATCACCATTAACAATGAGATAAGCCACCAAAGCCCACCCATTGCAATCACCCCTAAAAATATAGGGTGCATCATACCTTTAAACCATATTTCGTCTGCTGGCACCATTATATTAAGCGCTATCAGCAACACACCGATAGTAATAGTAAAGCTCCATTGAGTCATTTCACATTGACTATCAATGATACGCCCCCATTCCTTAGCGGCAATTAAAAAGACACCCAATAATGCCCAGGAAAAGTACTCGGTTGGTAGGCCAAATATGGCACCAAAAACTAAAGGGATTAACCATAATGCTGTTATTATTCGTTGTTTTAGCAAAAAAATGCCCTCTTTTTATAATTACAAAGCGCGAATAGTATCAATTTGAGTTCCAGTCAAACCAAAACGGCGCTGTCGGCTTGCAAACTTAACGATGGCATCTTTAAAAGCATCCTCGTCAAAGTCGGGCCATAGCGTGTCAGTAAATACTAACTCTGCGTATGCGGCCTGCCAAAGTACAAAATTGCTGATCCTGTAATCACCACCCGTGCGGATCATTAAATCAACTTCAGATTGGTTATGCATGCAAAGATGTTCGCTCAATGCCTCTTCAGTGAACTGTTCACTACTCATTTCACCCGTTTCAACTTTAGCAGCGAGCTTTTGTGCCGCTTGCATGATGTCCCAGCGACCACCATAGTTCGCCGCAACATTTAACACTAACCCAGTATTATCGATGGTCTTTTCTTGAGCGGTAGCGATCTGTTTTTGCAATCTTGCTGAAAAACGACTGATATCACCGACAATATTAAGCCGAACGCCATTTTTATCGAGTAACTTTAGCTCACGCTGAAGCACAGTAAAGAATAGCTCCATTAACAAGCTGACCTCTTTATCGGGTCGGCGCCAATTCTCACTAGAAAAGGCAAACAAAGTTAATGATTCGACACCTAACGTGCTTGCAGTGCTCACAGCCCGTCTTACCGCCTTTACGCCAGCCTTATGGCCAACAACTCGCGGCTTCCCTTGCGCCTGTGCCCAACGCCCATTGCCATCCATAATGATAGCAACGTGTTTGGGTATAGACTGTTTTACCAATGCTGATAGATCATCTGGTAATGCTTCTGACACATCCTTGTCAGATTGGGAATCGAATGACATCTATTACAACCCTTAAAAATAGACAAACGCCGTGTAGTATAACTCTACACGGCGCCTGAACTCTATAGCCTGTTTCCCTTTCGCGTTCAATATTTATTCAACCATTAAACTTTTAGCGTAAGGCGTGAGCAATAACCGATTGCACTTTTTAAGAAACCGCTATAAACACTGATGATATCTAAAATTAGAACTCCATCAGTTCCTTTTCTTTTGCAGCTAGAATTTCATCAATTTTCTTGATGTGAGCATCTGTAAACTTCTGCACTTCATCTTCGCTACGACGAACGTCATCTTCAGTACATTCTTTTTCTTTCTCAAGCGCTTTAACATCAGAGTTAGCGTCACGACGTACATTTCGAACAGCAATACGGCCATTCTCAGCTTCAGCGCGAACTACTTTAATAAGGTCTTTACGACGCTCTTCAGTAAGTGCTGGTAGAGGGATGCGAATCGTTGCGCCCGCTGACATAGGGTTCAAACCAAGGTCTGAACTCATAATCGCTTTTTCTACTGCAGCAATCATAGTACGGTCGAATACAGATACATTTAATGTACGAGCATCGCCAATGGAAACACTTGCAACCTGCTTAAGCGGCGTAAGAGAACCGTAGTAAGGTACCTGAATGGTATCAAGTAGACTTGGGTGTGCACGGCCAGTACGTACTTTAGCCATTTGAGTCTTGGTTGACTCTACACATTTATCCATGCGTGTTTGCGCATCTGTTTTAATTTCGTTTATCACTTTAATATGTCCTTTTAAGTCACTAGGAGCTAATTGCCCTTTAGGGCCTATTGAATTCGTTGTACGCAGAAACTAGGCAAATGATGAGTATAAACTAAACCCATTAAATATCTGATGCTCTCGTTCTCATGTTCTGCATAGTACCAATGACTTTTAGGCTAGCATCTTCTGATACAGAGTAAAACTCAGTCGAGTGCGACATTGGTACATTTTGTTTCAGTTGCTGTTATTAAAAACAACATCTGCTATCACTGCACGGTTAATTAACCAGCGTTAATCAGTGTCCCTTCAGGCTCACCCATGATTACACGACGCAATGCGCCAGGCTTATTCATGTTGAAGACCAGTAATGGCATGTTATGATCTCTAGCCAATGTAAATGCAGCTAAATCCATTACTTTCAGTTCTTTGTCTAAAACTTCGTTATAGCCCATTTGATCGTACTTAACGGCTTCAGGGTTTTTAACTGGGTCGTCTGAGTAAACACCATCGACCTTAGTGCCTTTGATCACGATTTCAGCTTCAATTTCGATACCACGTAAACAGGCTGCCGAATCTGTTGTACAGAAAGGATTACCGGTACCCGCAGCAAAAATAACAACACGGCCAGATTTTAGCAAACTGATTGCCTCAGCCCAGTTGTAATCATCACAAACGCCTTTCAGTGGGATAGCTGACATCAAACGTGCGTTGACGTATGCACGGTGCAATGAATCACGCATTGCCAAACCATTCATCACAGTTGCAAGCATCCCCATATGGTCACCAACAACTCGATTCATTCCCGCTTGCGCTAGACCTTCGCCACGAAACAGATTACCACCGCCAATAACAACACCGACTTGAATACCGAGTTCGACTAACTCTTTGATCTCCTGACCCATGCGATCTAACACTTTTGGGTCGATGCCGAAGCCTTCTTCACCCATTAGGGCTTCACCACTTAGTTTTAAAAGAACACGGCGATAAGCAGGTTTAGGATTGGTACTCATATTTATTATTCCTGATAATGGCTTTAGGGAATTGTATACTCAAATAACCTCACGATGCATTTTTCGTCTCAAACATCATAAACTTATTTCAGTAAATACAATAAGACCGCAGCAATTGCTACGGTCTTAAGTTGGCTAAAAAAGGAGATTAACCTTTAGTAGCAGCGATTTGTGCAGCTACTTCAGCAGCAAAATCTTCTTCTTTCTTCGCGATACCTTCACCAACTTCTAAACGGATGAAGTTAGAAACTGAAGCACCTTTCTCTTTAAGAACAGCGCCAACAGTTTTCTTAGGTTCCATGATGTAAGCTTGGCCAGTAAGAGAGATCTCACCAGTAAACTTCTTCATACGACCGATAACCATTTTCTCAGCAATCTCAGCAGGCTTGCCTTCGTTCATAGCGATTTCGATCTGAAGTGCTTTTTCTTTTTCAACAAGATCAGCAGGAACATCTTCAGGGTTAACGAATTCAGGCTTAGAAGCAGCAACGTGCATTGCAACGTGCTTAAGTGTTTCTTCGTCAGCTTCACCAGCAACAACAACACCGATACGCTCACCGTGACGGTACTGAGCTAGGTTTGCACCATCGATGTACTCAACGCGACGAACGTTGATGTTTTCACCGATCTTAGCAACAAGTGCTACACGAGTTTCTTCGAACTGTGCTTTAAGATCTTCGATAGATACTTTAGAAGCTGAAGCAACGTCTAGTACTGAGTTTGCAAATGCTAAGAAGTTAGCATCTTTTGCAACGAAGTCAGTTTGACAGTTAACTTCTAATAGAGCAGCGAAACCTTCGCCATTCTTAATAAGGATTGCGCCTTCAGCAGCGATATTACCCGCTTTTTTAGCAGCTTTTGCAGCACCGCTCTTACGCATGTTGTCAATTGCAAGCTCGATGTCACCGTTAGTTTCGGTCAAAGCTTTCTTACAGTCCATCATGCCAGCGCCAGTGCGGTCACGAAGTTCTTTAACTTGGGCAGCAGTAATTGCCATTGTTAAATCCTCTACAGATAATTCTTCAAATTCAATAGATATAGAACAGGGGCTAATCACCTTGGGTGAAATCGCCCCTGCTCACCAATCATGTATCTTGGTTAATAAGGGAGATGGAAAAAACCATCAAACTTATTATTCAGCTTCTACGAAACCGTCTTGCTCAGCTTGAACAGCTAGGTCTTGGTTACGACCAGCTTTAGCAGCAGTAGCAACAGACTCAGTGTAAAGACGGATAGAACGCATAGCATCATCATTACCAGGAATGATGTAGTTGATACCGTCTGGAGAAGAGTTTGTATCAACAACAGCAACAACAGGAATACCTAGGTTGTTAGCTTCTTTAATAGCAATATGCTCGTGGTCAGCACCGATTACGAAGATCACGTCTGGAAGACCAGCCATGTTCTTGATACCACCAAGAGACTTTTCTAGTTTCTCAAGTTCACGAGTACGCATAAGCGCTTCTTTCTTAGTAAGCTTGTCGAAAGTACCGTCGATAGACTGGCTTTCAAGATCTTTAAGACGCTTAATTGATTGACGAACTGTTTTCCAGTTAGTCAACATACCACCTAACCAACGGTGATCTACGTAGAACTGGTCACAAGAAACAGCAGCTTCTTTGATAGCTTCGCTCGCAGCACGCTTAGTACCAACGAAAAGAACCTTACCTTTTTTAGAAGCGATGTTGCTGATGAACGCTAATGCTTCATTGAACATAGGCACAGTGTGCTCTAGGTTAATGATATGAACGCCGTTACGTGCGCCGAAGATGAAAGGCTTCATCTTTGGGTTCCAGTAACGAGTTTGGTGACCGAAGTGAACACCGGCTTGTAGCATGTCGCGCATTGAAACTGTAGTCATTTTATTTACCTTAAATAATTAGGGGGTTAGACCTCCACATATCCCATATCTTCGACCCGGTTAGGGGCACCCCGAAGAATGTGTCGATATGTGTGTGATTTAGTATTTTCAATTAGCCATGTATAATGGCGGCCATATTAACCCTGCTGCTCTCCCTAAGGTTGAACAACAAGAGTCAAACATAACGGCGCGCTTTATACCATATTTTGAAAAAAAGCACAAATATTTACGTCGTTTTAGGGCATAATAACCTTTATTGAAAGACAGCAAATCTAAAGACAGAAGAGACAGTTGAATGAGTATTGTAATTAAGACAGCAGAAGAGATTGAAAAAATGCGTGTTGCAGGAAAATTAGCAGCCCAAGTTTTAGAAATGGTTGCTCCTCACGTAAAAGCTGGTGTTACCACCAATGAGCTCAATGACATATGCGCTAAGTTTACAGCAGATAACGGCGCAATCTCGGCTCCGCTTGATTATCATGGTTTCCCAAAATCTATCTGTACCTCTGTAAATGATGTGATTTGTCATGGTATTCCAAATGATAAGCCACTGGTTGATGGCGATATCATCAACATAGATATTACCGTGATTGTTGATGGGTATCATGGTGATACTTCTAAAATGTTCCTTATCGGTGATGTGAGCCCGAAGAATGCTCGCCTTTGCCGTATCGCCCAGGAAAGTTTATACGCCAGTATCAAGAAAGTTCGTCCGGGCATGAAACTTGGTGAGATTGGTACCCTAATCGAAAAGTTCATCAAGTCTAAGAAGACTGGCCTTGAGAAATACAGCATCGTCACTGATTATTGCGGTCACGGCATTGGTGCAGTATTCCATGAAGAGCCACAAGTGATGCATTACAAGAACAATGATAAAACTGTTCTGCGTGCTGGCATGTGCTTTACCATTGAGCCTATGATCAATGCAGGTCGCCATACCAGCGTACTTGATAAAAGTGATAACTGGACTGTTACTACCTCAGACGGTAAGAATTCAGCCCAGTGGGAACACACTCTACTGGTCACCAAAACAGGTGTTGAAGTACTAACACTGCGTGAAGAGGAAAAAGATCTTCCACGTATCATCAATCATTAAGGATTGTGCAGATTAAAAGGCGTGAATTATCACGCCTTTTAATCATTGTTTTTTTCTATTTTGGAAAGTAAGTTAAGCGCTTAGCTTACAAAATATCGCTTCCCGTCCATTGTTTGTTATCCCAATATTATTTATAGCGATAAAGCACTTCTAATTTGTTTTTTTTGCAGAGATAATCATTGCACTCTTCCAGTAAAGCGCATTAAAGAAAATATTGATGAACAGTGCCCAAACAGCAAAAAGTGTTCTTATCGACTTAAACAGCACATTGCTAGACTCTTTTAATAGCCAATCTGATATTCGCGCGATTGTCAGTGAACGTTGTCAACATGTTGATGCGCTATTGCAAAAAGAGTGGGTCTCCCATGGTTTAGAACAGTTCGCAATCGCACTTGTGGCTGTAGGCGGTTATGGTCGAGGGGAATTGCACCCGCAGTCTGATGTTGATTTACTGTTTCTTACTGACGGAGCATTAACTCTGCAAGCAGAGCAAGCACTGGGGGGATTCATAACCTTTCTTTGGGACGCTGGGCTCGAAGTCGGTCACAGCGTTCGCTCTATTGATGAAACCATGGCGCAAGGGCGCAGTGATATTACAGTCGCCACCAATTTACTTGAATCTCGTCTACTTTGCGGCCCGCAAGGACTCTATAGCACGCTGTATTACAATATTCGCCAAGATGACTTTTGGCCAAGTAGTGATTTTTATGTTGCTAAACGTGATGAGCAAATTGCTCGCCATGAAAGAGCTAACGCCTTCGATTTAGAACCCAACTTAAAAAGCTGCCCCGGCGGTCTTCGAGATATTCAAACCGTCGCTTGGGTCGCAATGCGACACTTCAATGCTAATAAGTTAGAAGATTTGGTGGTGTACGATTTTCTCGAACCACATGAACTCGAAGAACTACTAGAATGCCAAGATTTCTTATGGCAATTACGTTGTAGCTTGCACCTAATTTCTGGCCGTGACGAGAATCGGCTACTGTTTGATCTACAACGTCAAGTAGCTGATTTAATGGGCTATGAAGATGAGACTCAACTGGCTGTCGAGCAGATGATGAAGCGCTATTACCGCACTGTGCGCCGAGTCATGGAGCTAAATCAAATGCTATTGCAGCTCTTTAAGCGCGCAACACTAGGCCATATAAAAGCCCTAGAAGTCGCTGCAATTGATGCTCAATTTCAGCGCCGCGGTAAATTCATAGAAAGTCTTCAGCCTGCACTATTTGATAGCCCAGAAAACATTCTAAAACTGTTTCTTTGTGTTGCCAAAAACTCAAACATTCAAGCCGTGTATGCCGTTACACTGCGCAGCTTAAGACAAGCAAGAAGAGCACAAACTCAGGCCTTAATGTACAATGAACAGTGCCGTAAAATTTTTATGGAGATCTTGCGTCATCCTCGCGGCATTGTTGCGCTATCTCTAATGCATAAGCATGGCATTTTGTCAGCGTACTTACCCGCCTGGAGAAGTATTGAGGGCCAAATGCAGTTTGATCTTTTCCATGCCTATACTGTTGATGAACATACTCACAGATTATTACTCAATATCGAGCGCTTCTCTCAACCAGAGCAAAAAGAGGAGTTTCCGCTCGGCTCAGTACTGATCAATCAACTGCCTAAAAAAGGCCTACTGGTTCTTGCGGCAATTTTTCATGATATTGGCAAAGGTAGAGGCGGCGACCACAGTAAGCTTGGCGCCGTTGACGCGCTTGAATTCTGTAAACTACATGGCTTAAATGACCATGATGGACGATTGGTTAGTTGGCTTGTTGAGCACCATCTTGTCATGTCGGTAACTGCTCAAAGGCGCGATATTTCAGATCCCGATGTGGTTGGTGATTTTGCAGAAAAAGTCCGTGATGCAGTGCATTTAAGCTACCTCTACTGCCTAACCGTTGCCGACATTTGCGCCACCAATGAAAAAACATGGAACAGCTGGAAAGGCTCATTACTTCGAGATCTCTATTTTGCTACACAACGCGTGCTAGCAAGAGGCAAAGAGAAGCCTGTTGATATTAGAGCCCGTGTTCGAGAGCATCAAGCTAAAGCTAAAAAAGAACTACTTAGGCGCGGTATTAAAGAGAAAGACTTAGATACCTTGTGGCAGCGCTTTAAAGCAGATTATTTTTTGCGTCATCAACCAAGTCAAATTTCTTGGCATGCCGAGGCGATAATAAAGCATAAGCATGATGAAACTTTAGTGTTGATCTCAAAACATACCACCAGAGGCGGCACAGAGCTATTCATATACGGTAAAGACAAACCCAAGTTATTTGCCACCGTAATGGCGATTTTAGATAATAAAAATATCAATGTGCATGACGCAATAATCATGAACTCTAAAGACGACTATGCACTAGACTCTTTTGTTATTTTAGAACAAGATGGTAAACCAGTATCCCAGCTATCGCGGATCCAAGGGATCAAAAAAACGTTAATTAAAGCGCTGAGTAGTGATACGCCAAAGTTACCAAAATTTAGAAATCTTTCAAGAAAGATGAAACCTTTTAAAGTAGCCACTCAAGTCAGTTTCCCTCCTACCCGCCGTCATGGTACAAGTATGATGGAACTCATTGCATTAGACTCACCAGGTCTACTTGCGAGGATAGGCGAAGTGTTATTTCGATGTGAAACTCGATTATTGGCCGCGAAAATTACCACCATTGGTGAGCGAGCAGAAGATTTTTTTCTGTTACAAACTGCCGATGGCGAACAGTTAAATGAAACTCAACAGATTAAATTACGACAAGCACTCACGAGTGCACTTTAGATATATTGATAACCAAAATACCAGGAGAAGTTAATGGAGGCTTTACGCCAACGTATAGAGGCGGCTTTTGAAGCTCGCGCAGAGATCAGCCCAACATCAGTAGAGCCAAGTGTTCGTGCCGATGTCGAAAATGTCATTGCAATGCTAGATAAAGGCGAAGTAAGAGTCGCAGAGAAAATTGACGGCGAATGGCATGTTCACCAGTGGCTAAAAAAAGCTGTGCTACTCTCATTCCGAATCTTCGATAACGGTGTAATCGACGGCGGCGAGACCAAATACTTCGATAAAGTACCAATGAAGTTTGCAGATTACGATGATGCACGCTTTAGAGAAGAAGCGATTCGAGTTGTACCACCAGCAGCAGTTCGCAAAGGCTCATTTATCGGCAGAAATACTGTGTTAATGCCATCTTATGTAAACCTTGGTGCTTATGTTGATGAAGGCTCTATGGTGGATACTTGGGCAACTGTAGGTTCATGTGCTCAAATTGGTAAAAACGTTCACCTATCTGGCGGTGTTGGCATTGGTGGCGTACTAGAGCCATTGCAAGCTGGCCCAACAATTATTGAAGATAACTGTTTCATTGGCGCACGTTCTGAGATTGTTGAGGGTGTGGTTGTTGAAGAAGGCAGTGTTATTTCAATGGGCGTATATATCGGCCAAAGCACACGTATTTTTGACCGTGAGACAGGTGAAGTTCACTACGGCCGTGTTCCTGCTGGCTCAGTAGTGGTCTCTGGTAACCTACCATCAAAGTGTGGCACGTACAGCTTATATGCAGCGATTATCGTTAAGAAAGTCGATGCAAAAACCCGTGGCAAAGTTGGCATTAATGAGTTGTTACGTATTGTTGATTAATCGACTTTTTGCCTAATATTAAAATCCCACTATTCAGTGGGATTTTTTTTATGCTAAAAATGGCTAAAATGACACATTTTGTTACCCTCAGTCATACAATGATCCCGACTCCACACCTTGATACAGTTAGCTACACAATCGTTACAATGAACAGCCTGTAATGCGCTTTACTCAATGATGAACCCCAATGGAAGAGTCGGAGCAGGATATGTTCAAAACACTCGCAGTAGCAGGAATCACCCTAACTATGGCATTTAGCGCCAATGCAGCAATGACACCGCAAATGGAGAACACACTAGTATCAGTATGTAAAGCTGGTGCAAGTAACAGTAACTACCAGTTCAACAATACAATGAAAAGTTATCGTATTAACAAAAAACGAATATTCCCAAGGTTAGTTTGTAATGGTGAATCATTCTATAACTTTGCCCTTAACGCTGGTGCAGAAAAAACTGCGGCAAAAATAGCCCCTTACGCTAGAGGTACAGTAACCATTAAAGATATTGCACAAACTGAACAAGACAGTGATCTTTACGTGGTAAATTTCTAATATTACGGACTCAAATAAAAAAGAGGCTTTGGCCTCTTTTTTGATCGCGCTAATTAAAAAACAACGGTCTTGTTACCATAGACAACAACATCCTCATTAATGACCAATTGCAAAGCTTTGCTTAGCACACTTTTCTCTACGTCTCTGCCGCACTTTGACAGTGCCTCTACGCTATAGCTGTGATCAACAGGGATAACGTCTTGCTTTATAATCGGCCCTTCATCCAAAGAGTTAGTTACAAAGTGAGCCGTTGCACCAATAATTTTAACGCCGCGCTCCCATGCTTGACGATAAGGTGATGCCCCAATAAAAGCCGGTAAAAATGAGTGATGTATATTAATGATTCTATCTGGATAATGACAAACAAATTCAGGCGTTAAAATCCGCATAAACTTGGCCAGTACTAGGTAATCAGGCTCATAATTTGCTATCACTTTAAGCATCGCCTGCTCATGCTCTGTGCGATTTAACCCCTGATGATCAATATAATGAAATGGCACATCAAACTTTTCAGTAAGGGGGGCGAGTACATCATAGTTGCCCACGACAGCAACAATCTCAACATCAAGAGCGCCCGAATAGGATTTTATCAACAGGTCGCCAATACAATGTGCTTCCTTAGTCACCATCACCACAATGCGCTTCTTTCCTACATCGACTAACTTAGTATGATTTTGCTGCGGTAATACCGCCCGTAATGCTTCGAGTAAACGTGGCGAATCAAAGTGGCCTTCAAGTTCCGTTCGCATAAAGAAACGGCCTTGGCAATTATCCACGAACTCACTATTTTTAATGATATTAAGACCATGCTCAAAACACGCTGCGGTGATTTTCGTAATCAGCCCCGGCGCGTCGGCGCAGTCAATAATCAACACCTTTCGTTGCATATACATTCTCGCTATCATTTGATGTGCTAGAAATAATCACGCCCACAAAGACATGAACCAAATTCAACATTAAAAGGCTAGCAGGATCGAGGCAACCTAGTTGAAGCATTTCCGCTTATAATCTGTCAGTAAACTGAAGATTCACCAACAAAATATTGGTTTAAGTGATTATTTCACATTAACTTTGGTTTTATCGCCTAAAAAGAAATAAAGGGAGAGTATCTTTATAAAAGTCCTGTGCCATTAAAACAAAGCGATAAAAGTACGACATAGCAGAGTTAGTTGGATAGTTGAGATAGCAGAGATAGTTGAGATAGTTGAGATAGTTGAGATAGTTGAGATGACTTAACGCTCTGTATCTACAGTGAATCACATCGGCGCAAAAATCTAAAATGCAAATAGTGGTTTATAGCAGCAAAACGAAAGACCGTTGTCATGGCAATAACAAGGCTGAATATCGCTCTATTCAGCCTCAAATAAACAAACTTAGGCAGCTAATTCGTTATCAAGCGCATTCCAACTTGGTAGCCATGCTAATGCTTCAACTTCAGGCTCCATCGTCTCACCAGCATCGATTTTTAAAAAATCGCCTAAGCGTTTAGCACCCAACTCTTCAAATAAGTTCGCTAACTGCTCTGCTGCGCCACAGAAGGTTTCGTAACTAGAGTCACCAAGGCCAATAATACCGAATTTAAGCTCTGGCAGATAAGGCGCTTTTGACTGCATATCATAAAACCATGTCTGAATATCATCAGGTAGATCGCCCTGCCCTGTAGTAGAGCACACCATTAACAGCAACTCATCCTGAGGCGGTACAAAGCCGACAAGCTCATCACTTTGATATAAAACGGCTTCTCGTCCTAGATCTGTTAAAGCTTGTTGCAGAGTCTCTGCAACGTATTGCGCGCCACCATAAACTGTTCCAAAAACTAGATTCACTTTTTTCATGTTTTACTTCGCCTAAAAGTCATTTAGTTATATCCTTAACATACTGTATCGATGAACATTGCTGCAAGCCCTGCCGCAATTAAAAGTGAATGTACGAGGATAAGCCTTAATGAAACACTCTTGCAGACAAAAGCACCGAAAACACCTCAATCGATCAGCTCATATCAGAAGAATGTGCTATTTCCATACAGTACAATGCTTAAGAACTTCATTACCCGCTAATGATAGCTTACAGGTGAATGCCAGCAAATTAACTGGCACCACAAAAGCAACGTCTTAATCAGCAGCTATTTGATAGCTATTGTTGGATCCCGATAACGTATCCTCGCCCCATCCAAGCTCATCAAACAGTGTAAGCCACTCTTGCTCAAGTTCGGTTTCAACCGCGACTCTTTCACCTGTTCTTGGGTGATTAAAGCTGAGTTTTTTAGCAATCAACCACAATCTGTTTATGCCAAAATGTTCTCTAAAGAATTTATTTTGCTTGCCATCACCATGGGTTGTGTCGCCAAGGATTGGATGACGCAGGTGCGCCATGTGACGACGTAACTGATGCTTACGGCCAGTATGTGGTGATAGATGCACTAGTGCGTAGCGACTGGTTGCATAGCGCCCCGATGCATAAGGGATTTCGCTGTTAAGCAGCGGTTTATAGGAAGTCACAGCATCCTGAGCCGCCTTATTCGGGTCGACATCTTTATCCGCTACATCATCCAGCTCCTCTTTAAGCGCATAATCTAGTGTCGCGGCTTCGTGCATATTGCCACGCACGATTGCGAGGTATTCTTTATCAATCGAGTGGGAGGCAAACTGTTCACATAGAGCATTTGCCATTTCACTGCTTTTAGCAAATAACAAAATACCAGAAGTCGGTCTGTCTAAGCGGTGCACAGGGAATACATGACAACCCACTTTGTCACGGGTTAATTGCATCGCGAAAAAGCGCTCTCGCCTCGCCAAGTAGCTTCTATGAACCAGCAGGCCTGCGGGCTTATGAATAGCAACAACATCATCATCTTCAAACAAGATTTCGATATGAGGAGCAACCTCATCCGTTAGCAATTGCTCTGCAACCGTTTCGCTATCAACTGTTTGTTTTGTTTCATCAGTCATTCAATAATCTCTTTTGTCACGTCGTTACCGTTTAGCAAGGAGTCTATAGCCTGGATTAAACCAACTAAAGTTTGGTACTTCGTTTCGCCTTGCCAAACATGTTGCGCCATTGGTGCAATGGATATCGCATTTGGCAGCGATAAGTTACTGTCAAGGATAGTGTGCATCTTGGGTAAAAAAATAAACTGTAACCACTGCTCAAATGGCATCACATCACAGGAAAAAGGAGCGCTGCTAGTCAGAGCCTCTTTTGTTGGTGACTCAATACTCAATAAGTTTTGCGCTGCTAATTCCGCCTCTAATGCGACTAACAACTCTCGTGTTTTAACCGTTATCACAGATAAGGCTCCACAGAAATGTGTACGGGGCTATGCCTAGCATAGGAAATTTAGCTCGCGATGATACCATCTAGGTCGACTTATCCCTATAATACGCCCTAATTCACCGACACTCGATAACGATATGACAGAAATAACGACCCTCAGCCAATTCTTAAAAACCGCTAACACTCAGTTCCAAGTTTATGATTTGGGCCGTAGAGTACAACATATCGATATGATGGCTTTTCACCAGATAGAGGAGCTGCTCACGCCGTATCCCTCTCCCATTCAAGGCCATGCACAGTTTGCTATCGTTTTTTGGGATGCCAGCCAACAGCATTATATTTGGTTCATTAAGTTAGCATTGGATGAGCGCGGTTTGCTTTCACCAGCGCCAAGATTACAGTTCATCAAGATGATCATTGAAGCCTTAGGCAGAGATCCAACTCAACCTCTAACAGAGCAACAGCAAGAGCAACTGGCAAACCACCCATTTAACTTTAAGCCAACTCAAGAAAAGTTAGCCGTATTTAACGCATTAGTGCGTAAGCAACTTGGCGAAAAAGCATCAGCACAATATGAGTTTGCTTACCAATATATGTCAGGACAACATCCTACAGACCAATGGCAAAACATTGGTATGCAGGGGATTGCTGATGTTTGCGTAAGAGCTAATGAGCTTGACCATCAACAACATATCAATGCCAGTTTTGAAAATGCAGCAACCGAAGTGCAAGTAGCGATGTGTCAGTGCCTAGAGCACCTCAATATTGACGATAATCTCGCCGCCCTTGTGTTCGATAAGCTTATTGCTGCGTCAGCAGAGCAGCAAGCTTATTTGTTAAGAGCGCTAGCCTCACATACAGAGCAAAGCCAAAAAGCGATTGCACATCTTGATTCTATCGACGGCTTGTCTGCCGACATACTGATCACCATTGCAGCACGTAACTGGTCTGCACTAAAAGATGAGCAAACTCTCAGTATCTATCTAGAAGCGCTTGCGAAACAAGAACAACACTTCTTTAACCAGATTTTTGCTGATATTGTGGCTATACCATTAATTCGCACGCAACTGCTTACTCAACTGCGAAACCCGAACCGAAGTGCAGAACTTTCTGCAGCTATTGGCGGCCTATTTAAGGTAATGAAAGCATGATGACAGATTTTCTATTAATCGTAGCGGTAGTGGTTATCGCTGCATTTTTTTGGCAATTAAGACAAATGGCGGAAATGAGCCGTGTTTTTGCCACCAAAGAGTGCCAGAAGCAAAAAGTACAACTGCTTGCTATCGCGCAAGAAACCGCAAAGCCAAGTCTTGGTGGCAGTACCGGGCTGACTTGGAAAGTAAAATACCTATTTGAATTCAGCACCGACGGTATTAACCAATACAGTGGCAGCTTATGGATGCATGGTAAGAAGATTCAAAAAGTGCAGTGGCCTATCTTCCCTGAGCCAGAATGGCACGATGCGCCAGAGTCCCGCGGTTCCGTTGGCGGTGGTTGTGGCGGTGGACGCGGTAAGAGTAATTGCAGTTCAGGTGGTTGTAAGTAACCGTAATTGCCAAGGCTTTATCAGCCTTTGAATACTTAACCATTTGGTTAATCGCATATCCCTATATGAGCCAGTAGCGATACTGGCTCATTTCATTTTTGTTGAATGTTGGCACCCATGCCTCGCTTACGCGGTTCGTCTTCATTGAGTTCGACCACTTCAGAGGGGAATAGGAGTTTTCTGCTAGTTTTGTAACCCACTTTTCCCCAAAGTTAATCGGCCTTTGAATGAAGACTGATTACATTTTTAACTGGTGTTACCAAACAACCTGTTTGAACTTGTGATCTCAAGGCTATTAATCGCCTCCAGCGGGGTATGTGCAGACACTGGTTAACTGGTGTTTCAATTTATACCCTTGCGATTTGATGCTTAACGCGGAAATGTCCCATTTCGCGTTAACCTATTGACTCTGCATGAGTTCTAGTCTGCAAGTTTTCCATAGGTTCTTTAATGTGCTTAGACTTATTTTCGCTTATATAGTGACTGATAATGAAATACTTAGAACCCTAAAATGTTAGCCCTTCATCAGGCTTAATACGCAAAGCTCCCCAAAAACACAACTTGGTATTAGAAGCTTTAATGAATCAAAGGCATTCATCGTCTTCCCACGCCCAGTCCATTAGGGATATATCACAGGAGGCTTTTGCATATACCACCCGAACAAAGCCATAATGAAGAGCGTTAACATCATGATGATGAATAGCATTGTGTCGCCTCAAAACTGGGAAATGACGTAAATAACCGATTTACCATGGCAGTTGAGTGCCATCGTAAACAAAAAATGAGCCAGAGTGTTTCACTTCGAGGTTATCAATAACATTGATTATCCCTGCTACACTTTGTGCTGTAGTGATCTTTCCATTAGCTCCCCCCATATCGGTTTGCACCCAGCCCGGATGAATTGCCATGGTTTTTACCCCAGAGCCCGATAACTCACACGCCAATGATTTAATAATCTGATTAAGTGCTACTTTTGATGCTCGATAGCTGTATCGGCCTCCTGAGCGGTTATCATCAATGCTGGCAAGTATAGAAGTCATCCCGACTATGGTTTTATCTTGGCCTGCTAGAATATTATTAAGCAAAGCTTGTGTAATCAACATCGGTGCGATGGTATTGACCTTTAACACCTCTAGCCATCCTTGCTGATCCATATTGCCTAAGTTGTCACATCCTTCACCACTTACCCCAGCATTATGAATAAGTACGTCAATAGGTTGATCTTTAAACACCTCAGTTAAAGCGAGAATATCTGTTTCATTACTAACATCTAGTGCATAAGGGCGAATGCTTGAATACTGTTGTGCTAACAGGGTTAACTCATGCGCTGAATCAATATCGCGACAGCAAGCGATGACCTTGTAATGTCGCTGTGCATATTGCTTTGCAAGCTCTAATCCTAAGCCACGATTAGCTCCAGTAATAAAAACGGTTTTCATTGAGTGCCTCTTATCAGTTTCAATCTTGTCTAATACCAATCAATATAAGTTGCGAAAAGCTGGCCAATGCTGCTGCATTGACCAGCTCTAAGGGTAAAAGTCGTGTTTATTTCATTAATACATTTTTACCATTAACTTTCTGCACGCTTATCAAGACGGCCACTAAAGCGGGTCAAAGCAAGCGCTATCAGTACAACTACTGCACCTACCCAAGGTGTATGCATTAAGCCTGCTTCAGCGACAACCATCCCTCCGCCCCATGAACCAAGTGCAATACCAACGTTAAAGGCGGCAATGTTTAAACCGGAAGCAACATCCACTGCATCTGGTGTATATTTTTCAGCAAGTTTCACTACATATACTTGTAAACCTGGAACATTACCGAATGCAAATGCCCCCCAAACTAAAATCGTGGCTACCGCGGCAATAGGGTTAACGGCGGTAAAATTGAACACGATAAGCACAGCTGCAAGACCAGTAAAAATAATGCTAAGGGCTTTTATTGGGCCCATTTTATCGGCCATTTTTCCGCCCCAAATATTACCAATCGCAACTGAGACTCCATAAACCAACATAATTAAACTAATTGCATTCGCACTAAAGCCAGTTTCTTGCTGCAAAATAGGAGCAAGGAAAGTGAATGCTGTAAAAGTGCCGCCATAACCCAGTGCAGTAATCGCATAAACCAGTAATAATCTAGGTTGAGTTAATACCTTAAGCTGCGATGAAAGCTTAGCTGCAGCAGGTTGTTTTAAGTTATTTGGTACTAAGAAAGCACTACCAATTAATGCGATTAAACCTAATAGCGCAACAACTAAGAAGGTTGATTGCCAGCCAAAGGTTTGACCTATGTATGTCCCAAGCGGCACGCCTGTGACTAACGCCACGGTTAAACCAGTGAACATAATCGCAATGGCGCTGGCGGCTTTTTCTTTTGGTACCAGACCGGTAGCAATGGTTGAACCAATGGAGAAAAATACACCATGGGCTAAACCTGTCAAAATACGAGCGATAATCAGGGTGTTATATCCAGGTGCTTGCCATGCAACTAAGTTACCGACAACAAACAGTGACATGACGGTAATCAATACGTGTTTACGATTCCACTTTCCTGTTAAAGCCGTTAAAACCGGGGCGCCAATGGCAACACCAAGTGCATAAAGGCTGACCAGCAAGCCTGCTGAAGGCAGTGATATATTTAGGTCGGAGGCCATGGTCGGGAGTAGCCCCACGATCACAAACTCCGTTGTTCCAATAGCAAAGGCGCTGAGCGTCAATGCAAGAAGTGCTAAAGGCATAATATTTACTCTCTGTTGTTTGAAAATGACCAGCAATAGCCGATGTATTGGTCGCTATGCCGTCGCGTTGTTAATTGATGGGGGGCATTTTGCATTAAAGATGTTTTGTGAAAAACAGAGGTTTTTACAAATGATATTTGTTATAAATGCAATAAAGCTGATGAGAGAGTGGTAAAAAAGAGGGAATAGCATGCGAACAAAATCTGATGATTTAGCCATTTTACTAGCTGTAGTCGATACCGGAGGTTTTTCAGCGGCAGCAGAGAGCCTAGATATCCAAGTCGCGCGAGTATCCAGAGCGGTCAGTAAAGTGGAGAGTCAACTTGGGGTCACTATTTTAAACCGAACCACTAGACGTATTGAATTAACCGATGAAGGACGCCAGTTCATTGACTCTGTGCGGGTGGGATTAATGCAATTACAGCAGGCGGAAGAAGATATTATTTCCCGTGGGGAATTGCCCAAAGGCCGTTTACGTGTCGACGCGGCTAGTCCGTTTGTGTTTCATCAACTGGTGCCATTGGTGCAGTCATTTAATCAAGCCTATCCCGATATTGAGCTAGAAATAACTTCCAATGAAGGCATTGTGGATTTACTAGAAAAGAAAACCGATTTAGCAATCCGTATTGGTACCTTGAGCGATTCAACGCTACATGCTCGGTCGCTGGGTCGAAGCCCCTTGTATATTGTGGCTTCACCAGAATATATCTCAAAACGCGGGCTCCCCACTAAAAGCAGCGATCTTGCTCAGCATGATATCATTGGATTTGTCGCCCCCAAAATTTTGAATGACTGGCCTTTAAAAGGGTTTACCCAACTAGACGCTTTGATGTCATCAAGTAATGGCGAAACCATTCGACAAATTGTGTTGGCAGGAAATGGCATTGCATGTCTATCAGGGTTTATGGTGAATAAAGATATTGCCGAAGGACGTTTAATCTCGCTGTTGGAGAGCGAAAAAATCAGTCATCCACGAAGAGAACAAGTCAACGCTGTGTATTATAAGACTTCTTCTGTGGCCAAGCGGATCTCCGCTTTTATTGATTTTATTAAGCCAAAGCTAACCCTGTAACCCGCTTAAACAAGCTGATTGTTGCAATTTATACAAATATTATTTGCCTTTATTGCTATAAATGATTGGTGACTCATTTGCTAGTATGCCCCTATCAAATGAAGAGGGCTCAACAATGTCACTATCACTATTTAAACCATTCACATTGGGTGGACTCACACTCAAAAACCGCATTGTCATGCCACCGATGACGCGTTCAAGAGCCAGTCAGCCTGGTGATGTCGCAAATGACATGATGGCAACCTATTACGCTCAGCGTGCCAGTGCAGGATTGATTGTGTCTGAAGGTACGCAAATTTCAGCGACGGCAAAAGGCTATGCATGGACCCCAGGTATTTACACACCTGAGCAAATTGCTGGTTGGCGTAAAGTGACAGACGCTGTGCATGCCAAACAAGGCGCTATTTTCGCGCAGCTTTGGCATGTGGGAAGAGTCACTCACCCAGATAACATCGGTGGTAAGCAACCGATTTCTTCCTCCGCATTAAAAGCGGAAAACGTCAAAGTATTCGTTGATAATGGCAGTGATGAACCTGGTTTTGTTGACGTCGTTCAGCCTAGAGCGATGACAAAAGCCGATATTCAGCAAGTGATCGAAGATTACCGTCAAGCCGCATTGAATGCCATTGAGGCAGGCTTTGATGGCATTGAACTGCATGCCGCTAATGGTTATTTAATTAACCAATTTATTGATTCGGAGGCGAATGATCGCACTGATGAGTACGGTGGATGTCTTGAAAACCGTCTTCGTTTTCTTGATGAAGTTGTTACTGCAATGGTCGATGCCATTGGCGCTGATCGCGTTGGTGTGCGCTTGGCACCTTTAACAACCCTCAATGGTACTGTTGATGCTAACCCTATTGAGACTTATACCGCTGCCGCAGCGTTACTCAATAAACATCATATCGTGTACCTACATATTGCTGAAGTCGATTGGGATGATGCACCAGATACACCCGTCTCATTCAAACGTGCAATGCGCAATGCTTTTCAAGGCGTGCTGATCTACGCAGGTCGTTATAATGCGGAAAAAGCAAAGCAAGCTATTGATGACGGACTGGCTGATATGATCGGCTTTGGTCGACCTTTTGTGGCGAATCCCGATCTTCCTGAACGTCTACTTCACGGCTACCCATTGGCAGAGCATGATCCAAACACCTTGTTTGGTGGTGGTGAGAAAGGTCTGATTGATTATCCAACGTATAAAGCTTAAGGGGGTAAGTATGTTTAAGGTATTTAAAGGTCACGGACTTGAGACTAGAAACCGTATCGCGATGGCGCCGATGACTCGTTCACGCACGTCTCAACCTGGTGATGTACCAAACGAGATGATGGCAACCTACTACCGTCAGCGTGCCAGTGCTGGACTCATTGTATCAGAGGGCACCCCGATCTCAGCGGCTGCACGAGGTTATTCGATGACTCCGGGCATTTATACCCCAGAGCACATCGAAGGCTGGAAAAAAACCACCCAAGCTGTGCATCAAGAAGGCGGGAAAATATTTACTCAACTTTGGCATGTGGGGCGACGCAGTCATTCTGATATTTCAGGTACTAAGCCGTTAGCCCCATCAGCGATTAAAATCCCAGATCAAGTATTTGGCCCACTAGCTGAAGGTGGCTTTGGGATGATTGAAACTGAAACGCCACGGGAGATGACGCTGCAAGACATTAAGAGCACGATTGCGGATTTTGTACAAGCGGGCAAAAACGCCATTGAAGCTGGTTTTGATGGCGTGGAAATTCATGCTGCGCATGGTTACTTGTTTGATACCTTTTTACGCTTAGAAAGCAACCAAAGAAGTGATCAATATGGTGGCAGCCAAGAGAATCGTATGCGCTTTCTGGTTGATACCTTACAAGCACTTACTGACGAAATTGGTGGGGAAAGAGTTGCGGTTCATCTGTCTCCTCATATCGGAGAGGGTTTTGCTGGGGATGATGTTGAAATTGTTCCGCTAACGTTAGCATTGCTGGAAAAACTACAACCGATGAACCTTGCGTATGTGCATTTTTCAGAAAACATATCACGCTATGTAGAGGTACCTGAAGAGTTTCGCCAACAAGTTCGCCGAATATACTCAAACCCAATCATGGTTGCTGGAAAGCTGACCAAGCAATCAGCGCAACAGTTACTCGACAAGCAGTATGCTGATTTCGTTGCCTTTGGTACCCCTTTTGTAACGAACCCAGATTTAGTCGCCCGTTTGGCCAATGATAACCCACTGGCCGAGTTTGATGCTGACGCAAGACTCACCTTGTATGGTGGCGGAGCCGAAGGCTACATCGATTATCCTACTTATCAGGCATAGCAAAACTAGGCATCAAGGACTAACCACTCCTTGGTGCCTTCTCCTTTCTTTAAGCAAACGAGAATGCGATGGAACCCTATCAAATTTGGCAATATCAAACAGAGACACACAGTGTTATTTTAGGTAAGGCTGAAATACCAGCTTTAGATGACAATGAAATCTTAGTACAAAACAAAGCGATTGGTATAAACCCTGTCGATTGGAAATTTATTAAAGCCAATCCTCTAAATTGGCCGAATGGTCATGTTCCTGGTGTTGATGGTGCAGGCGTCATCGTACACGTAGGCTCTAAAGTTGACACCAGTCTCATTGGGCGTCGAGTGGCGTATCATGGCTCACTAAATCGCCATGGTAGCTATGCTGAATATACCGTTTTGAATGCTGAGCGAGTGATGACGCTGCCTGAGAGCCTATCATTTGAACTTGCAGCAGCGCTACCTTGCCCGATGCTTACCGCATGGCAAGCATTTGAAAAAATTCCATTAACCCGACAAAGAGAAGTGCTTGTCGTTGGTTTTGGCGCGGTGAATAATTTATTATCCCAGTTCCTTCTCGATGCGGGTTATATCGTTGATGTTGTCTCAGCGAGTCTGAGCGAAGAGCGAGCCCAAAAGCTAGGTATTCGCCAAGTTTATCGAGAACAATCTCAAATCGACATGCAATACTTCGCCATTTTTGATGCCGTGAGTGGCGAAAATGCCGCCCATTTAGTACCACTGTTAAGAGCGAATGGACATATTGTCTGCATTCAAGATCGTATTGCTAAACCCATTGACCCGCCATTTACTCGCACTATTTCTTACCACGAAATAGCCCTTGGCGCGTTACATGATTTTGGTGATAAACAAGATTGGCATGCATTAATGCAAAATGGTGAAGCGTTACTTGAACGAATTACTAAAAGTGATGTTGTAATTAGTGCGCCCATCATATTCAATTTTGCAGACATGCCTGAGGCATTGACACATAGTGAATTTACAAAACTAAAAACTGTAATTACATTGAGTTAAACCGCACTATTTATATTTTTACTGGGAGCCACCATAGCTGACACCCTACACTTAACTTGGCTTAACTTGGCTTGGCTAGTTGTTCTTATCGTTGATGATGAGCAAAACTTATCTCTAGGACATGGACAAAAATCATAAAAGTAAAGGGGTCGGAGCTAATTAGAGAAACAACCATACTTTGTCTAATCAAAAACTCATGAGCTAGAGCAGATTTTCTAGCTCATTTATGCCCAAAAACGAGTTAACGACTACCATGGGCTTGCTAGGTATTCATCTGGGTTGGGCTGTGCAAGCTTCTAAATCAAGGATGATTTAGCAGCGCCTATAGGGATATATTCACGGCGACTTGCAAAAGGTCAATGCAGCTGAATGGCGCTTGAGTAAAGGCTAAAGGGTAAATCCAGCGTCTATTATTGAATCATAACCAAAGAAAAAGCGCGGCCCCAGAGGAGACGCGCCTTCGCTATTTCTTTGTAAGCTCATCCTGCTATTTTAATGCTCCTTGCACCATCCATGCGTAACTTGGCTCCCTGCCTATCCATATATCCATTTTTCCTTGTACCTTACGGTACTCATCCCTGTCTCTTAGTAATCCATTTACTAAGCTTGCTCATCCTGAGCGTGTCCAATATCATCCTTGAGAGTCCATTCACTAACTATCCGTAGCATTCTACCTTCCGAGGTAGTAAACCTTCCGTCCTGGATTGTTTTACCGCTCCTTGGTCGTTATGGCAATCAATCCTTGAAAGCCCGTCCATGATAGTTATCCATATTAAGTGCGAATCCTTCGTCACTTTTTAGATCTTCCTAATCTGTGAATCCTTTCCACATGCGTCCTTGCACAATCAAATAATAAGTCAAAATCGAATAAATGTTAGCTAAAGATCGATGATTTAACATTCGTTCACATTAGACATACACCAGTAAAAAAACCTAAGATCATGATTACTAGGTGATTTTACATTCTTCATGCTAAATAACGGCAACTTAAAGCCCTTATTTCGCACGAAGCTGTAAGAGATCTCTCACATGGAATCGAGCAAATCATCAAACGATATATTTAGCTAAAAGAAAGGGCGCACCTTTCGGTGCGCCCAGATCTAGCTTCTTTTAGCTTTCCCGCTATATATGTGCTCCCTGCATCATCCTTGCTTAACGTGCGTCCTGCATCTTCCTTGTAAGTCCATTTATATCCTTGTACACATGGTACAAAATCCATTTATCAGCTTATCCTAAGCTAAATTCCTCATCCTGAGGTTGTCCTGGTTGCTTCCTGCAAATTCCTAACTCGTTAATAAGTATATGGTTAATAATCAAGCCCTACAAAGGCGACAACTAATCAAACATCGCCAATATTAAACTAACTTATCCTTAAGTTAGTGGCTTAACATACTTATTAACTAATATGATTAAATCTAACAAGCGACACGCAAACCGCAGCTTATACCGAGTAAAGTCACAGCGTTGTTTCTCGCGATTTCTTAAGCTAAGTATATCTATCGATTAAGCAAAAAAGGCGCTTTCGCAATTCCCCCTCAAAGCTGTAACATTATTGCAGCAAATGGTTTTCATGGTAATCTCATGATTTAAAAGAAGTAAATTAGACATAAGGGGTTGTATCAACATTAATTTCATAGGATTTCCCACAGTAAAGTAAGAGATCTCTTACAACAATGAGAAACTAAACGGAGATCACATTTTAATTTTTCTACGGATAGCAGCAAAATACATAACCCAATCAGCCAGTAAGCTATACAAAGGGTACTCAAATGTCGCAGGCCTATTTTTTTCAAATACAAAATGCCCGAGCCAGGCGAATCCATAACCTATAACCGGAAGCGACAAAAGTAGCAGCCATTGGCCTGAGTAAAGTACAATCGCCAGCATAAAAATAACCAGAGAACTACCGATATAATGCAAAGCTCGGCAAATATTATTTTGATGCTGCGAAAGATAGAATGGATAAAACTCAGCAAAACTATTAAACCGCTTAATCATTGTTTTGGCCTCGATAGAACATCAACTCTCCAGCCACGTTGCCTATTTCTAGCTCCTCTAGTTTTTCAAAGCCGTGGTTGGCGAATAACTTATTATGGCCAGCATCACTAACAAATACACCGACACCATCGAGATGCGGTTGCTCATCACACCAACTTAGTACCGTTTTAACAAGCTGGCTGCCATACCCTTTCCCCTGTTCATTAGTTGAAACAGCAATAAATTGAATTATCCCACAGTTAGCATTTGGTAAGCTTTCGACTATCTGATGCTCTTTTTTGATCCAAGCTTGAGTTGATTGCCAGCCAGCACTAATCAGCATTTTTAAACGCCAATGCCAGTAACGCGCTTCTCCAAGTGGTACTTGTTGAGTCGCAATGCAGGCGACTCCAATGAGTCGTTCATCTGAAAATATACCTATCAATCCCTGCTCTTGTTGCCACAGTTCATTTAATTCTTCACGAATTGCACCGCGCAATTTTTGCTCATACTGAGCAGTATCATTGCGATATAGAGCATCCATAAAGAAAGGGTCATCGTGATATGCATTATAAAGAATAGAAGCGGCGACTCTTAAATCTTCAGCTGTTAGATATACAGCACGGCACTCTTCCATGGCTTGATTTTCCATTGTTATTTTCCTAGATCGAGATCACACAATACCAATGTATCAATCTTTACGAAAAGTGCAATTATTAATCAAAGCAAACATTAACAGCCAATCTTTAACGCTAATGCTTTAGCTTTACATGATAAAACAGTGACTAGTGCTGTTAACCTTTCGGGCTAGGTTTTTGTTCGTATTCAATGCTTTTAGGGCAAGGCTTGAGCGATGCTGCATCACTCGCTAAGTAAGAAGCTCGTCACGCAGTGATAAGAGTGTTGAAGCGAACCTTAAGAGCCACACTTCTTGGCTATTTTCTTGGTTTAGAAAATGCAAAATCACATAGCCTCCACCTTGTTAAAACAACCAATAAACTGGCGTAAAAACAACCATCAAAGATCGCCCCGCCCTAGCTAAAACAATTGAACCGGTTTGAAACAGCAGATATATGAGGTTTGAGCCATACTATAGCCAAGCACTTTTCAACGGAGATAACGGCATGGATACCACCCAGGGAGATCTCAAACATCTATTTCAACAATTAGGTTTGCAAAGTGATGGTAATTCCATTGAGGGATTTGTTAGAAAGCATCAATTACCAGAGGGGCAGCTTATTCAACAAGCTGATTTTTGGAACGAATCACAACGACACTTTTTGGCAGAAGCATTGGCAGAAGATGCCCAGTGGTCTGATGTTATTGACCATCTGGACACCTTATTAAGAAAGTAATTTGGCGGGAGTAACGCTTAAATTTTACTGTAAGCCATCTCACCCCAGCCTACTACTGCATTATTGCTAATGACGACTGGAGTACATTCGTCTTTAGTCGTTTTGCCGTCGCCTTTTAAACGTTGAGTTCGGTAAAACAATACGTGCACTTCTTTATCTTGTTGAACATAGGCTTCATTAAAATCGGCAGTGCCCATAAGCGTCGTCACTTGGTCTTTAGACATACCCAAAGAAACCTTAGCTAGATTGCCACGGTTAGTTTCTTGTGTTTTCTGCCAAGAACCGTTGCTATCCCAATCTGATTCACCATCGCCAACATTGATCACGCAGCCAGTTAGCCCTATGCTTGCAATCCCAAAAAACGCTAAACTTAATAAATTTTTTTTCACTTTAACTTCCTGTATTTATTTTGATTTTATAATCTTCAATAAAGCAAACAGTGTGCCAATAGTTAAGTGGTTGTTTTAAAGCAATTTAGCTAACTCATGTTAGCCCGTTTAACTAAATAGACTAATAAGAGTAAGGAATTTAACCAACGATGAGCCCACTAGACCAAGTAC
The DNA here is from genome assembly GCF_041468565.1 of Shewanella sp. 10N.286.54.B9. Taxonomy (NCBI): domain Bacteria; kingdom Pseudomonadati; phylum Pseudomonadota; class Gammaproteobacteria; order Alteromonadales; family Shewanellaceae; genus Shewanella; species Shewanella sp. 10N.286.54.B9. The sequence goes on along the minus strand of NZ_JBFRIY010000037.1, from coordinate 70,338 downwards.
TCTACGCCGCAAAGCAGCTTAGTGATGAAGGTAAAAACCCTACTCTAGCGTTAATAAAAACCAAATTAGGGATCAGCGTGGCGATGCCAATCTTGATCCAAGGTCTGCAACAGTACAAATCGATGAGCGATGCTGACAAAGCCAGTATCAAAACAACCGCACAAATCAATGCAGCCGCACAAGAAAATCTGCAGCAGCAATCTACTGACGATAAACATAGAGTGGAAAAATTGGAGCAAGAGCTTGTGCTACTTAAAACTGAGCTTAAAGCTGTAATGCAAAGATTGACCATACTTGAATCGGCTGCCAAAAAAACCTGTGAGAAATAAAGACAATGCACGTCATTGAATTAAGATTTGAATGTTTCGACAACACCACCATTACAGCAGCAGAAAAAGCGATTAATGGGTTACTAGAGGCTTACCGAGCAAATGGTCAAATACTTGGTCGTGAATTTGCCGTGGCCTTTAATGATGGTGAGTTTAAAGCTCGCTTGTTAACTCCGGAGAAAAGCAGTCTTGCAAAGCGTTATAACAGTCCGTGGGTTGAAAAGACGCTCACTGAACTGACAGACGCTAAACTGCTTGCCCCACGAGAAAAGTATATTGGTCAGGATATTAACTCGGAAGTTTCGAGCCAAGAAGCGCCAAGCTGGCAACTACTTTATACCAGCTATGTGCATATGTGCTCACCGCTGAGAAATGGCGATACACTGCAGCCTATACCACTTTATCAAATACCAGCTACTGCCAATGGCGATCATAAACGCATGATCCGCTGGCAGACCGAATGGCAAGCATGTGATGAATTACAGATGGCAGCTGCGACAAAGGCAGAATTCGCCGCATTGGAAGAGTTAACAAGTCATCAGAGCGATCTGTTTAGACGAGGCTGGGATCTGCGCGGCAGAGTCGAGTATCTAACCAAGATCCCAACTTACTATTATCTCTATCGCGTGGGCGGTGAAAGCCTCGCCAATGAGAAAAAGCGCTGTTGTCCAAAGTGTGGCAGTAATCAATGGCTGCTTGATGAGCCATTACTAGATATGTTTCATTTTCGCTGCGACACATGCCGCATCGTATCGAATATCTCTTGGGATCATCTGTAATACGGTCCAAATAAAAAAGCCTGAATAAACATGTTATTCAGGCTTTTTTATTGAAGCAAGGGATTACTTCCCCAGCAAATTACGCCACATAATCTTCATTCGCTGCCAGATCCCCGGATGATCATAGGCGGGGATCACTTCCTCCACCAATTTAACCGGTGGCGTAACACGCGGGCTGATCTCGCTGATAAATCTGTTTAAAGAGTCCGCTAACTTAAGACTTTGTACTTGACCGGCAACTTCTACCCAAACGCTGCCATCAGCATTGTTTACCGTGATCATCTTGTCTTCATCATCAAATACACCAATAAACCAAGTAGGCTCCTGTTTAAGCTTCTTTTTCATCATTAGATGACCAATCATATTTTGCTGCAGATGCTCAAAATCACTTTGGCTCCATGCTTGCAACAGCTCTCCAGTACCCCATTGTGAATCAAACATCAGTGATGCAGCAAAGTGAGAACCATAAAAGCCATTTATATCGTCATGTAAAGACAGCTCTAGCGCATGCTCAACATTATCAAATCGTCCTGCATCAACTCGAACAACGCTGTTCCATTGCAGCGCCTCTTCGGTTTCAACGTCAACGTCACCCACAATACACTCAGACGCTTGCTGCTGGGCGTAATATCTAGGGTGTTCACCTAGTGTATCTAAGTAAGCTTGTTGATAGTCGTTTAAAAAAATATCCAGAGCAGGTAAAGAAGACACTTAAGCCGATCCCAAAATCAGTTATAATAAGGGTCTATTTTGACATGGAAACCGTATTGATGACAAAACATCATGATCCCTATAGTGACGCAGCCGAACTTTCACAACTAACATTAGGCAAGTCGACTAGCTACCAAGAGCAGTATGATGCTTCTTTACTACAGGGCGTGCCGCGCAAATTGAACCGTGATGCAATTGGACTTACCAATGATTTGCCCTTTCATGGCTGTGATATTTGGACCGGCTATGAACTGTCTTGGCTCAATGCCAAGGGTAAACCAATGGTGGCTATTGCAGAATTCAGTTTAGATTATCAAAGCGCTAATTTAATTGAGTCAAAATCGTTTAAGCTGTACTTAAACAGCTTTAACCAAACTAAATTTGATGATGTACAAGCGGTGCAATCGACCTTAAGAAATGACCTATGCGAATGCGCACAGGGTGAGGTCAGCGTTAAAGTCATTGAGCCTAAGCAGTTTAGCCACCAACGTATTGTAGACCTGCCAGGAACCTGTATCGATGATCTCGATATCGAAGTCAATGATTATAGCTTTAACCCTGATTACTTAGTCGACAGTGTTGATGAAAAAGTGATGGTCGCTGAAACATTGACCTCAAACCTACTCAAGTCAAACTGCTTAATCACCTCTCAACCCGATTGGGGCACGGTAATGATCCGTTACCAAGGACCTAAAATTAACCGAGAAAAACTGCTGCGCTACTTGATCTCATTTAGGCAGCACAATGAGTTTCATGAACAGTGCGTCGAGCGTATTTTTGTTGATTTGAAACGTTTCTGCCAATGTGCAAAGCTTACGGTTTACGCACGATATACTCGTCGTGGCGGCTTAGATATCAACCCCTATCGTAGTGACTTTGAAAAACCTGCCGATAATCATCGTCTCGCCAGACAGTAAATTCCCCCTAACAAAAAGCCGAGCCGATGAGCTCGGTTTTTTATAGCTCTAATGTTTGGACAAGTTCAGTGATCTGCTCTCGTAACCAAGCATTCGCACTATTGCGTTGCAATTTTTTACTCCAGATTAAGTGATACTCAATCGGCCGAGTGTCAAACGGTAAAGGATACTGCGCCAAATTAAATAGCTGCGCATATTCTTTAAGGTAGCGAGAAGATCCCACAGAGATAGCATCAGTTTTAGATGTCGTCGCCAACATACTTAATAGCGAAGATTGCTCACTATAGGTTTTACGCTGCGGTAAAGCCGTTTCACTATACAGCTCGGTGATAGCAAGATTTGAGCGGCGCATCTTAAACACCACATGCTTCTCAGAGAAGTAGGCTTCAGAACTCAACGGTCCTTGTATTCTCGGGTGCGCTTTTCTCGCCACGCAAACCAGTTTATCTTGCATTAAAAAGCTGATGCTCAATGATGACGGTATTTGGCTCATTACATCTATTGCCAGATCCACTCGTTCAAACTGCAGATCCGCCTGCAGTTGCTCTTCATTTGAAGGGGGTTCTTTAAATACAATATCGACTGCAAGCCCTGCGGTTAACTTATCAATAGGCGCTTGTAGCAACTGCATAACCACTTCGTTGGCATACACCTGAAACTCTCGTGAGTGTAATGTAGGGTCAAATTGATCCATCGCTGCGACTACATCATCAATAGCATTAAAGTGACTATCCAGCTGATGGTACAAGTTATGCCCAGCAGAAGTCGCTTCCACCCCTCTACCTACCCGAATAAACAGTTCGTCACCCAGCTGCTTTTTCAAACGGTTTATCGCATTGCTCACTGAAGATTGTGTTAAATCAAGTTGCTCAGCAGCACGACTAAATGAACCACAGCGATACACCGCAAGAAATACCGGAAATAGATTCAGATCAAATTGGTTAGTTTGTGGCATTGGCCTCACTACTATTTACAGTGTGAATATTAAGTTTCAATCTAGCGATAATTACTAAATAACACAAGCACTCTACACTAGCCTCAATTCAATTTGTATTGACTCGGTTCTAGCTCAAATCCTGTTTAGAGCCATTTTTGAGGAAACACCATGAAACTTTCAGCCGTTACTCTCGCCATCATCAGTACCGTCACCCTTGGCTTGTCATCGACAACTTACGCAGCACAACATGAACATGACCATATAACCGTTCACTATGAAGGCAAGGCCGCGACCCAGCATACAGCGGAGCATAACCAAGCTATTGCTGAAACGCTTAACTTTGCTGACACCAAGGCTTTTGAGCAATCCTCAAAAAACCTTGTTGCCAAGTTTGATCAAGCGACTGCCGATATACTTAGGGCTGAGTTCGCTTTTATCATCGAGCAAACACCGGACTCAGTCAACCCGTCGCTTTATCGTCAAGCACAGCTAAATATGGTGCCAAATGGCTTATACAAAGTGTCGGATGGGATCTATCAAGTACGTGGCACAGACTTATCTAACTTAACCTTAATAAAGGGTGAAACGGGCTGGATCGCCTACGATGTGTTGCTCACCAAGGAAGCCTCTAAAGCATCTCTTAGCTTTGCACTTAAAAACCTACCAGAAGGCAGCGAGCTCCCGGTTGTGGCAATGATTTATTCTCACAGCCACGCCGATCACTTTGGTGGTGCCCGCGGTATTCAGGAGATGTTCCCTGACGTCAAAGTCTATGGCTCACACAACATTACTAAAGAGATAGTTGATGAAAACGTGCTTGCAGGTAATGCAATGAGCCGCCGTGCAGCTTATCAATACGGTGCAACATTAGGTAAGCATAACCACGGAATTGTTGATGCCGCGCTTGGTAAAGGTCTCTCAAAAGGCGAGATCACTTATGTGGCTCCAGATTACACCTTAAACGGTGAAGGAAAATGGGAAACCATTGAAATCGATGGCCTAGAAATGGTGTTTATGGATGCCTCAGGCACTGAAGCTGAATCTGAAATGATCACTTATATTCCGTCTAAAAAGGCGCTTTGGACCGGTGAACTGACTTATCAGGGAATGCACAACATCTACACACTACGCGGTGCTAAGGTACGTGATGCGTTAAAATGGTCTAAGGATATCAACGAGATGATCGGTGCTTTTGGCACTGATGTTGAAGTACTGTTTGCCTCTCATTCAGCGCCGGTTTGGGGCAATAAGGATATTAATCAGTTTTTACGTCTGCAACGTGACAACTATGGATTGGTTCACAATCAAACCCTCAGACTGGCTAATAGTGGCGTCGGGATCCAAGACATTGGTGATGCAATTCAAGACACTATTCCTGAAGCGGTATATAAGGCTTGGCATACCAATGGTTACCACGGCACTTATAGCCATAATGCCAAAGCCGTTTATAACAAGTATTTGGGCTATTTCGACATGAACCCAGCCAACTTAAACCCGCTACCGACAAAGCTTGAATCGGCTAAATTTGTCGAATACATGGGTGGTGCCGATGAGGCTTTAAAGCGCGCTAAAGCAGACTTTGCTCAAGGTGAATATCGCTTTGTCGCCACAGCACTAAATAAGGTGGTAATGGCTGAGCCAACTAACGATGCTGCGCGGCAACTATTGGCGGATACCTATGAGCAGTTAGGCTATCAGTCAGAAGGTGCGGGCTGGAGAAATATCTACTTAACTGGCGCACAAGAGTTACGTGTTGGGATTCAAAAAGGCGCACCTAAAACCGCTTCTGCTGATGTGATCAGTGAAATGGATATGCCAACCTTGTTTGACTTCCTCGCGGTTAAAATAGATAGCCAGCAAGCCGCTAAACACGGCTTAGTGAAAATGAACATCATCACGCCTGATACTAAGCAAGTACTCTACATTGAACTGAGTAATGGTAACTTAAGCAACAGTCTGGTTGACAGTGAGCAAACTGCAGATGCGAACCTTATTGTTAACAAGGCTGACGTTACCCAAATATTACTCGGGAAGACCACCCTTAAAGCTTTACTAGCAGCGGGTGATGCTAAAATTACTGGCGACAAAACAGCCTTTAGCAAGATAGCAGGCAGTATGGTGGAGTTTGACCCTGCATTTGAAATCGTGCCAACACCAAAATCATAAACGCTTAACCAAAAGAACCATAAGCTAGATATGAACAAAGGGACGCTCAATGCGTCCCTTTTCTATTGTTACTGATTATGAATAAGTTAAAACCAATGTGTTAATACAGCTCATCTGCGCCTGATACTCTATAGAGTCTGCGACAATAGCCTGTCCATCTATACTAATCGCAAAACGGTATTCGTCATTTAAATGACCTAAAGCACAGTGCCAAGTATCAGCTTCACTCGCTGACAAAACGTTAGCATGTGTGACACCAATTGGCTTATCAGCACCGAGTTTGGTGTTATCACTGTTTGAACTTTGCTTAGCAAAAAACTGTAACCCGACTTGCTGCTTAAACAGCATCTGCTCAGTAAAGCCTGTTTGTTGTAACTCTGGTGGCGTCTTCTCGCTCGATTGCAAAATTAAAGTGCTTTGCTTCATAACAGAGAGATCAAACCCAAATGATTTTAACGACAACGCTAAGCCTAAACCCTTAGCTTTAATATAGGACTCTTTCAGTGCCCAAAGATCAAAGAATCTATCACGCTGCCGTTCGCTAGGCAGTGCAAGTAAGGCAGTAGTCTCAGGCTCAGAAAAGTAATGGTTTAGTATAGAGTGAATATTGGTACGACTGCGGCAACGCTCAATATCAACACCCAACTCCAACGGCAGCATCCCCAGTGGTTGTTGGTAAATAGCCAGCAACAGCCAGTCGCCACTATGGCTTAAATTAAAATCGATGCCACTGAGTGCAAACTGCGCCGGCGTTAAACGCGGCTTGCCCTTTTCACCGTATTCAAATTGCCATTCGTTTGGTTTAAGTGTGCCATGCTGCGACAATATAGCCCGCAGATAACCACGTACCATTAATCCTTGCACTTGAGCCGATTGCTGAATATAACGATCCACCTTATCTATCTCATCTTGTGGCAACCAACCACGGATAGTTATCGCGACGTTATCGTCCAGAGATGAAGGCAATAACGGACAAAAATAAAGTTTGATACTCGATGACGATGAGGTAGGCAATGACAAGGCGGACTCGAAACAGTGGCTTATTCGCTTATTGTGGCCTCTTTTCCCCTAAAACAACAGAGGGGCAAGCTCAAATAATCTAAGCTCGCCCCGCTAACGCTAATATATCCCGACTCATTTTCCCTCTGTTAATCAGTTAGCAGCAACTCCTTAAATGCCTTATTGGGAATGACCCCATAGCGGCTAAAGCTCATTGAAAATACCCCATCTCCACCTGTCATTGATTTAAGCCGAGTCGAGTAATCGCCGACGTTGGCCAATGGTGCCTCCACGTTAACTTCAACCCTGCCAGTCGCTTTTGCCTCAGTACCACAGATGATCCCACGCGAGGCACTGATGTCTCCAGTTATCTCTCCCACTTGGCTTTGTTCAACCGAGATCTGCATATCTACGATAGGCTCTAACACCACTGGCTCAGCCAATGCTACCGCGTCCTGAAATGCTTTTTTACCCGCCATCACAAATGCAATCTCTTTTGAGTCCACACTATGGTGCTTTCCATCAAGCACAGTAACTTTGATGTCCTGCATTGGGAAACCAGCCAATGTGCCTGCTAACATTGCGTCACGCACGCCTTTCTCAACCGCAGGAATGTATTGGCTCGGTACCGCCCCTCCAACCACTTTGCTGACAAATTCAAAACCTTGACCTCGCGGTAGCGGCTCGACTTTAAGCTCAACTTCACCAAACTGGCCCGAACCACCGGATTGCTTTTTATGGCGAAAACGTGCGCTTGCCTCAGTCTGTATAGTTTCTCTATAGGCCACTGCAGGTGCCTCGGTGTCCATATCAACATTAAATAAGGTTTGTGCTTTTTCCAGCGCGATTTGCAGGTGTAGATCCCCCTGCCCCTTTAAAATAGTTTGCCCTTTAGCCTCACTGCGGTTGATCTCAAGACTTGGGTCTTCAGCCACCAGCTTATGCAACACTTCGGAGATTTTTTGCTCATCTCCGCGGCGCTTTGGTGATACCGCAAGGCCAAAAATCGGCTGTGGCAAGTTAATTTCTGGCAGATGAAACTCATCTTCATCATGGCTATCATGCAGCACTGCACCGACTTCAAGTTCATCAATCTTGGCAATAACGCAGATGTCGCCAGGAATAGCCTGGCTAACATCGATGAGTTTATCCCCTTGCAATTTGGCCAAGTGAGCCACCTTAAACGCCTTACGCTCACGGCCAATGAATAGCTTCATGCCAATATTAAGGGTGCCTTGGTAAAGTCTAAATACGCCCATTCGACCAAAAAATGGATCGATTGAGACTCTAAATACATGAGCAAGTACGTGGTCTGTTGGACTTTGACTAACATCTATCGGTAACGCATCCTGATCAAAGCCTTTAACAAACTGTGGTGGATTGGCTTCCAGTGGGCTTGGCATCAGCTTCACTAATAATTCTAATAAAGCAGCAATTCCCATATCATTCTCGGCACTGGTAAAACAAACCGGCACTAGATGCCCCATTCGCAGTGCAGCTTCCAGCGGCGCATGGAGCTGTTCAGGGCTTAGAGACTCTCCTTGCTCTAGATACAGCTCCATCAATTGTTCATCTTCTTCCAGCACCGTATCAACTAACTCGTCACGTGCATTCCCGACACCAATAAATGCAGCGTCTGTCTGTTCATCGCAGTGAAGATAGCAGTCAACCACATCATCCATGCCACTATTTGGTAAATTAACCGGTAAACAACGGTGACCAAACTGTTGCTGTATATTTTCCAGTAGCGGTGCAAGTCCAGCTTCGTTGCCATCAATATGGTTTATTGCTATCAGGACCGCCTTACCTTGGCTGCGCGCTGCAGCAAACGCTCGCTTAGTGACGGATTCAATACCCACTCCAGCATGAATCACTAGCAACACTGACTCGACACCTGGCAATGGCAGCAATGCTCGTCCAAAAAAGTCTGGTAGACCAGGGGTGTCGATTAGATTGATATGGTGATTTGCAAAATCTAGATTTAAAAACGAGGGTTCTAAGCTGTGGCGGTGAGATTTTTCTTGGGCAGTGAAATCAGCATGATTTGTGCCCTTATCCACCCTGCCTTTTAAATTAATTGCTTTCGCGCGAAACAATAGCGCCTCTAATAAAGAGGATTTTCCTGATCCTGTATGCCCGAGCACAGCCAAATTGCGGATCTGCTCAGTATTGAACTCAGCCATAACGGCCTCCTTTGTCACATTATTAAACTTACGTATATCAATAAGACAATTTTTATGGAGCTGTTAACAACGAGTATAGACTTGTGATAAAGCGCAATATTTGACCTAGATCACGCTTTACTTTGCCAACGTTAGTTACTACACAAAATAACACTTTAGCTTACACTTGTTCACTGAATCTGGTCATATCAGCGATTATTAAGTCCCAGGTGATTGTATTGCTCCAAAAGCTGATGTAGTCTGCACATCCATTGGTCAAAATATACTAGGTTAATTACCAGAAACATTGAACTGCCGAGCAGTTCATTAGTCATAAAAACGTAATTAAGTCCCAGTAGATTATTAACGGAAACCCGCTAAATAGATGGCAGAGCAAGTTAACACAGGCTTAAATTCGGCAGCGAGTAATCCGAATAAGTGTACGCAAAGCGCTACAGAAGCTCGGCACAGCAATGCCACCACGACTCCCGAGATGCGTCGATTCATTCAAGAATCTGACCTCAGTGTGAGTCAACTTTCCAAAGTGCTGAATATCAGCGAAGCCACTGTACGCAAATGGCGCAAGCGCGATTCGATAGAAAATACCCCAAACACACCGCATCACCTCAATACCACGCTAACGCCGCTACAAGAGTATGTTGTCGTCGGTTTGAGATACCAGCTGAAAATGCCACTTGATAAATTACTCACTGCAACGCAGAGATTTATTAACCCCAATGTGTCACGTTCAGGCTTAGCAAGATGTTTAAAGCGTTATGGAGTTTCACGTGTTAGCGATATTGAAAGCCCTAACGTACCGATGCGTTATTTTAACCAACTACCGATAACCCAAGGTAGTGATGTACAAACCTACACACTGCACTATGAAACACTGGCACAAACCTTGGCGTTGCCAAGCACAGATGCAGACAATGTGGTTCAGGTGGTTTCATTGACGATCCCGCCACAGTTGACCAATGAGCAACCCAGTTCAATCCTGCTTGGTATTGACCCCCATAGTGACTGGATCTACCTCGATATTTATCAAGATGGGAATACCCAAGCCACCAACAGATACATGGCCTATGTACTTAAACATGGGCCGTTTCACTTACGAAAGTTACTCGTCAGTAACTATCACAGTTTTATAGAGCGCTTTCCTGGTGCGACGCCAAATCGCCGTACCTCTACAGATAAGCCTAAAACAAACAACAAGACGCCTGAATGCCAGGCATCCACTGGAGACTCATAATGAGCCAGACCTCTAAACCTGAACAATCATCAGCATCAGAGCAAGCACAAGACTCGCAAGCTGATACTCGCTTAAATAAACGCTTAAAAGATATGCCGGTCGCGATTGTCGGCATGGCTAGCATCTTTGCTAACTCGCGCTACCTCAACAAGTTTTGGGATCTTATCAGCGAAAAGATTGATGCCATCACAGAGCTACCACCGACTCACTGGCAAAAAGAAGATTACTTTGATGCTAACAAGAGCACGCCAGATAAAAGTTACTGTAAACGCGGTGGTTTTCTACCGGATGTAGACTTCAATCCAATGGAGTTTGGCCTGCCGCCAAATATCCTAGAGTTGACTGATTCATCGCAGCTATTGTCATTGATTGTCGCTAAAGAAGTATTGGCTGACGCTAATCTACCTGAAGGCTATGACCGCGACAAAATCGGTATTACCTTAGGTGTTGGCGGCGGACAGAAGATCAGCCACAGCCTTACTGCTCGCCTGCAATACCCCGTCCTAAAGAAGGTCTTTGCCAATAGTGGTATTAGCGACGAAGACAGCGAAATGCTGATCAAAAAGTTCCAAGACCAATACGTACATTGGGAAGAAAACTCATTCCCTGGTTCATTAGGCAACGTTATTGCTGGTCGTATTGCCAACCGTTTTGATTTTGGCGGCATGAACTGTGTGGTTGATGCGGCTTGTGCAGGTTCTTTAGCAGCAATGCGCATGGCACTTAGCGAGCTGGTTGAAGGTCGCTCAGAGATGATGATCACTGGCGGTGTTTGTACCGACAATTCACCCTCTATGTACATGAGTTTTTCGAAGACTCCGGCATTCACTACCAACGAAACCATTCAACCGTTTGATATCGATTCAAAAGGGATGATGATTGGTGAAGGCATTGGCATGATAGCGCTTAAGCGTCTTGAAGATGCTGAACGCGATGGCGATAGAATTTACTCAGTCATTAAAGGTATTGGTTCATCATCAGATGGTAAGTTCAAATCCATCTATGCACCTCGCCCATCAGGACAAGCTAAAGCACTTAACCGTGCCTATGACGATGCCGGCTTTGCACCGCACACTCTTGGTTTAATTGAAGCTCATGGTACTGGAACCGCTGCAGGTGACGCCGCTGAATTTGCCGGTCTTTGCTCAGTGTTTAGTGAAGGCAACGACACTAAACAGCATATTGCGCTGGGCTCGGTTAAATCTCAAATTGGCCACACTAAATCAACTGCAGGTACAGCCGGACTGATTAAAGCCGCGTTAGCACTGCACCATAAAGTATTGCCAGCAACGATTAACGTCAGCCAGCCAAGTCCAAAGCTTGATATCGAAAACTCGCCATTTTACCTCAATACCGAAACGCGCCCATGGTTACCACGGGTAGACGGCACGCCGCGCCGTGCTGGTATCAGCTCGTTTGGTTTTGGTGGTACTAACTTCCACTTTGTACTAGAAGAGTACAATGCGGAGCACAGCCGCGATGATAGCGACAAAGCTAAATATCGTCAGCGTCAAGTCGCCCAAAGTTTCCTTGTTAGTGCTGCAACTAAAACAGCACTTATTAACGAACTAAATACATTAGCGACAGCAAGCACTGCAGCTGAGTTTAACCTTAAAGATACCGCTGCAAATTACGCTGTTCGTGAATTGGCCAATGATGCACCGCGTATTGGTCTGGTTGCTAATAGTGCTGCTGAGCTGGCAAGCTTTATCAAGCAAGCCCTATCAAAGTTAACCGCAAGCGATGACACACAATGGCAATTGCCTGGTGGTATTAGCTACCGCGCAGCCGCAATTGAAGGCAAAGTGGCAGCGTTGTTCGCCGGACAAGGTTCGCAGTACCTGAATATGGGACGCGACTTGGCTTGTTACTACCCAGAGATGCGTCAGCAACTGGTCACCGCAGATAAAGTATTTGCCGCCAATGACAAAACACCTTTGTCGCAAACCTTATATCCAAAGCCAGTATTCAATAAAGACGATGTCAAAGCACAAGAAGCACTGCTGACTAACACCGCCAATGCACAAAGTGCTATCGGTGCTATCTCAATGGGGCAATACGCGCTGTTCACTGCAGCTGGCTTTAATGCCGATATGGTGGCCGGTCACAGCTTTGGTGAGTTAAGTGCTTTATGCGCTGCAGGCGTCATCTCAACAGATGACTACTACAAGCTCGCTTTTGCCCGTGGCGATGCCATGGCAACTAAAGCCAAAACTAAAGACGGTCAAGACGCTGATTGCGGTGCCATGTTTGCGGTAATCCATAAAGCCGAAGATTTAGCCACACTAGAGAGCACTATCGCTAAATTTGATGGTGTTAAAGTGGCTAACTACAACGCACCGACTCAGTCGGTTATTGCAGGTCCAACAGCTAGCACCACTGATGCAGCTAAAGCCCTAAGCGATCTCGGTTACAAAGCAATTAACCTGCCCGTTTCAGGTGCTTTCCACACTGAGCTAGTAGGTCACGCACAAGCACCATTTGCCAAAGCGATTGACGGCGCTAAGTTTACTAAACCTAGCCGTGCACTCTATTCAAATGCTACTGGCACGCTACATGAAGCTACTGCAGCTAAGGTTAAGGCCTCGTTCAAGAAACATATGCTGCAATCAGTGCGTTTCACCGCTCAGCTAGAAGCGATGTTTGACGCTGGCGCTCGCGTATTCGTTGAATTTGGTCCAAAGAATATTTTGCAAAAACTAGTGCAAGGTACCTTGGCAAGCAAGTTAAACGAACTCAGCGTTGTTTCTATCAACCCAAATCCTAAAGGCGACAGCGACTTACAACTTAAGCAAGCGGCTGTTCATCTAGCCGTTGCTGGTGTACAGCTTGATAATATCGATCCGTACCAAGCCGATATCGCCGCGCCAGCCAAGCGTTCACCGATGAGTCTAACGTTAAATGCTGCCAACCATATTAGCCCTGCAACACGCACTAAAATGGCGAAGTCATTAGCAACAGGTACAGTGAAGAGCTCAACTATCATCGAAGAGAAAATCGTTGAGAAGGTGGTAGAGAAAGTGGTTGAAGTCGAAAAAATCGTTGAAGTGCCAACCATCATTGAAAAAGAAGTTGAAAAGATCGTGGAGATTGCCGTACCAATGTCTAATGAACATGTAGTGTCTACTGCCCCAGTTCAAAATAATTTCGTTGCTTCAAATGCAAGCGCTCCAAGTGTAAGCGTGAGCACTGATGCCTTAAGTCAGTTCTTTGCTGCACAGCAACAAGCGGCCGAGTTACATCAGCAGTTCCTCAGCATCCCACAGCAATATGGTGAAACTTTCACTACCTTGATGGCTGAACAAACAAAACTTGCAGGCGCTGGGGTTGCATTACCTGAAAGCTTACAGCGCTCAATGGAGCAGTTTCACCAGCTTCAAGCGCAAACAGTTCAAAGCCATACTCAGTTTTTAGAGATGCAAGCTGGCAATAACAATGCCGCGCTAAACATGCTTAATGGTACTGCGACAGTGATCACCGCACAGCCGTTACAAGCAGCAGTGCAGAGACCTCAGCAAGTCGTTCAACAGGCCACAGTTTCAGCACCAGTCGTTTCTGCACCAGCAGTAACGACTCCAGCTGCAGCCTCTGTTGCGGTTGCTCCAGTTGTTAACAATACTCCGGCGCCAGTTCAACAAGCCGTTGCAACACACATTCAAGCCGTTGCTAAAGCGGCTGAAGCTGCACCAGTAGTCGCTGCGCCGTCATCTGCACCAGCTGTGCCAGTGAGTAATAGCGCAGCAGCTGTTCTTAGCGCAGAGAAGGTTCAAGCAACCATGCTTGAAGTGGTCGCTGAGAAAACTGGCTACCCTACAGAGATGCTTGAACTTGAAATGGACATGGAAGCCGATTTAGGTATCGACTCTATCAAACGAGTAGAAATTCTCGGTACAGTGCAAGATGAGCTTCCAGGTCTACCTGAGCTTAGCCCTGAAGATTTGGCCGAGTGTCGTACACTGGGCGAAATCGTTAGCTACATGAACAGCAAACTCTCTACAACTGCCGCCGCAGGCGCTACTGGCGTTTCATCTGCAGGTGCAGCGCCTCAAGTTGCTACTGCCGAGACAGCCCTGAGCGCACAAAAAGTCCAGGCGACCATGATGTCAGTGGTTGCAGAGAAGACCGGCTACCCAACAGAGATGTTAGAGCTTGAGATGGATATGGAAGCCGATTTAGGCATCGATTCTATCAAGCGTGTAGAAATTCTTGGTACTGTTCAAGATGAGCTTCCAGGTCTACCTGAGCTGAGCCCTGAAGATTTGGCTGAGTGCCGTACTCTGGGCGAAATCGTTAGCTATATGAACAGCAAACTCTCTACAACTGCCGCCGCAGGCGCTACTGGCGTTTCATCTGCAGGTGCAGCGCCTCAAGTTGCTACTGCCGAGACAGCCCTGAGCGCGGAGACAGCCCTGAGCGCGCAAAAAGTCCAAGCTACCATGATGTCTGTGGTTGCCGAAAAGACTGGCTACCCAACAGAGATGTTAGAGCTTGAAATGGATATGGAAGCCGATTTAGGTATCGACTCTATCAAGCGTGTTGAGATCTTAGGTACTGTACAAGATGAGCTTCCTGGTCTACCTGAACTTAATCCTGAAGATTTAGCTGAGTGTCGCACACTGGGCGAGATCGTTAGCTATATGAACAGCAAGCTCTCTACTAATACAAGTGCCGCCGCAGGCGCTGCTGGCGTTTCATCTGCAGGTGCAGCGCCTCAAGTTGCTACTGCCGAGACAGCCCTGAGCGCGCAAAAAGTACAAGCCACTATGATGTCAGTAGTCGCAGACAAAACCGGTTACCCAACAGAGATGCTAGAACTCAGCATGGACATGGAAGCCGATTTAGGTATCGACTCTATCAAGCGTGTTGAGATCTTAGGTACTGTGCAAGATGAGCTTCCAGGCCTGCCTGAGCTTAATCCTGAAGATTTAGCTGAGTGTCGTACACTAGGCGAGATCGTTAGCTATATGAACAGCAAGCTCTCTACAACTACCGCTGAAGGCTCTACTAATACCAGCGCCGCTGCGCCAACGACTAATGGTCTGAGCGCGCAAAAAGTACAAGCTACCATGATGTCAGTTGTTGCTGACAAAACCGGCTACCCAACAGAGATGCTTGAGCTAAGCATGGACATGGAAGCCGACCTTGGTATCGACTCTATCAAGCGAGTCGAAATTCTAGGTACTGTGCAAGATGAGCTACCTGGTTTACCTGAACTTAATCCAGAAGATTTAGCTGAGTGCCGCACTTTGGGTGAAATCGTTAGCTACATGAACTCGAAACTTTCTACAAGTGCTGCTGAAGGCTCTCTACAAGCTGAAGGCTCTATACAAGCTGAAGGCTCTGCGCCACAAGTGAGTGCAGCAGCTAATGGCCTATCTGCCGAGAAAGTGCAAGGCACTATGATGTCAGTGGTCGCTGAGAAGACCGGTTACCCAACAGAGATGCTTGAACTGAGCATGGACATGGAAGCCGATTTAGGTATCGACTCCATCAAACGAGTGGAAATTCTAGGAACAGTGCAGGATGAGCTACCAGGTTTACCTGAGCTAAATCCAGAAGACTTGGCAGAGTGTCGCACACTAGGCGAAATCGTTGCATACATGAACGCTAAACTGGCCAATGCTAGCAATGCAGCAACTGCTGTCATCGCTGACGCAGTTAAATCAGTCGCTGACACAGTAACATCTTCTCTTGAGCTTCCTCCTCATAGCGAGGTAGCGCTAAAAAAGCTTAATGCGGCGGATCAAATTGTTGATTGCTTCGCCGCAGACGCAACTGTAGTGATCACAGATGATGGTCATAACGCAGGCGTACTTGCTGAGAAACTATCAAAACAAGCCCTTAAAGTCGCAGTAGTTCGCCTGCCAAAAGGCGCAGCTCAATCACCGCTCAATAGTGATATCGCGAGCTTCCAAGCAGATAGCCTTGATGAAGCAGGGATCAACGCAGTTATCACTAAAATTGAGCAGCAACTAGGCGTGATTAGTGGCTTTATCCACCTGCAACCACAAGCTGATAACAATAGCGTAAATGATGCGATTAACTTGAGTAGCGAAAGTTTCACTCACGTTAGCCAAGTATTCCTTTGGGCTAAGCTGTTACAGTCAAAGCTAAACGTAACAAGTGATAAGCGTCGCAGCTTTATCAGCGTTAGCCGTATCGATGGTGGTTTTGGTTACTTAGACACTAAACAGCTGCAAGATGCTGAGCTAAACCAAGCTGCATTAGCAGGGTTAACTAAAACGCTGAGCCATGAATGGCCAACGGTTTTTTGTCGTGCGCTAGACGTTGCACCGAGTTTAGACGCAACTCACTTAGCCGATGCGATTGCTAACGAGTTATTCGATAGTGTGACTAATCTGCCAGAAGTGGGCGTAGCCGCTGACGCCAAAGGTAAAGTTACACGCTCAACCTTAATTGCAGGTGATGCAAGCCGTAAACATGCCGCCGCGGAACTCAATCGCACAGATAAAGTACTCGTGACCGGCGGCGCAAAAGGGGTGACCTTTGAATGTGCCTTAGCACTGGCTAAGCGCACTCAGTCGCATTTCATCCTTGCAGGCCGCAGTGAACTACAGGCGATTCCAGCTTGGGCGACGGGCAAACAGGTTAGCGAGCTAAAACCTGCTGCTATTGCACATATTATCTCTACAGGCAGCAAGCCGACACCTAAACAGGTAGAAGCACTAGTCTGGACAGTGAAGAGCTCTATCGAGATTAATACTGCCCTAGCAGCATTTAATCAAGTGGGCGCAAGCGCCGAGTATGTCAGCATGGATGTGACCGATACTGCCGCAATTACTGCAGCACTAAACGGTCGCTCAGCTGAGATAACCGGCCTTATCCACGGTGCCGGCGTACTGGCTGATAAGCATATTCAAGACAAAACACTTGAAGAGCTTGCCCGGGTTTATGGCACTAAAGTCAACGGTCTTAAAGCACTGCTTGCTGCACTTGAGCCGAGTAAAGTTAAATTGTTAGCAATGTTCTCGTCTGCTGCAGGATTTTACGGTAATACCGGACAGAGCGATTACGCTATGTCTAACGACATTCTTAACAAGGCTGCATTGCAATTCACTGCACGTCACCCACAAGCTAAAGTCATGAGCTTTAACTGGGGTCCTTGGGATGGTGGCATGGTTACCGATGCGCTGAAGAAGATGTTTACCGAGCGCGGTGTATACGTCATCCCACTAAAAGCAGGAGCAGAACTCTTTGCCACTCAGCTATTAAGTGAAACGGGTGCACAACTGCTTATTGGTACATCAATGCAAGGTGGAACTGACACTCAAGAGGCTGCATCAGTAAAAAAGCTTAATGCGGGTGAGGTGCAAAGCGCACTGATCCCGCTAGCACCACTGTCTTTAACAAGAGCCTTAGATCCTAATGCAATGGTCTTTATTCAAGACCACCGCATTAGCGGTAACCCTGTGCTGCCCACTGTATGCGCAATACAGTGGATGCGTGAAGCTGCCAGTGAGATGCTTGGCGCTCAAGTTAGAGTGGTTGATTATAAGCTACTAAAAGGGATCATCTTCGACAGCAGTGATGTTCAAGAGATGACACTAACGCTAACGCCAAGCGGCAACGACCAAATGATAGCGTTAATCAGCAGTCAAGGACGTCCGCAATATAAAGCGACTTTAGCCCGCGCAGAAAGCATTGATGATACGCCATCAAAGGTATTTAGCGAACTGGGTAAAGCGGTGACCACAGCTGCTGAGCTTTATAGCAACGGTAGCCTGTTCCATGGGCCACGTTTGCAAGGCATACAGCAGGTGTTCAATTTTGATGATACGGGCCTGATTGCTAAGTGTCAGTTGCCACTGGTCAGCGATACTGATTGCGGTCAATTTGTTGCAAGCAGTCATCTTGGTGGCAGCCAGCCCTTTGCTGAAGACTTGCTACTGCAAGCGATGCTCGTATGGGCAAGACTGAAGTACGGCGCAGCAAGCCTGCCATCAACTATCGGTGAGTTTATCTCTCACAAGCCACTGGCATTTGGTGACAAGGCGATACTGGCGCTAGAGGTGGTTAAGACGAGTGCTCGCTCACTTGAGGCTAACGTTGCGCTTTACCATGAAAATGGTGAACTAAGTGCAATGGTGAAAGGGGCGAAAGTCACGATCAGTAAGAACCTCAATAGTGCTTTCTTAAATGAAGCCGCCGTGAGTGACAAAGATAAAGCCTTGAGCACTGGAGAGCAGCCATAATGGCCAATTTGACAGCCAGTGCTACTCGCTCAAGCGATCAGGTTATCAAGAGTGAGATGCCACTGCGCATCGCACTCTTGGTGCTGCCTGCACCACTAGACTTAAGCGGAAATGTTGAACAAACATCAGAGCTTATTTCTGTGCTATTGCCTGAGTTACATAGCTCAAAGTTATTACAGACATCAGAGCTTGTCTCAATCAAAGTCGACGACTTTGAAACTAACTTAACCGCCACTATCGATGCGATAGAACAAGGCAAAATAGTGCAAATTTATACAGCGACCAGTTCGCTGTTAATGATGCATGCACTTAAAGCTGCGCAAAATAGGGTTCACCCCCACGCTCAGCTTGCAGCAATGCAGATAAGTTCATTGACTCAGTCTGCGTCAACAGTGCTTGCAGACTCATGCATGAATAATGCATTGAGCCAAGCCAAGCGTCAGCCTGACAGTGTCAGTAAACGTATCGATTTGCCCGAGCTTGATAGCACACAGCAGTTTAATGCCGTGTGTGAACTGATTAAAGATCTCGCCTCTCGTACACATCACAGAGCGCCTGATTCGATTAGTGCTAAACAAGCTGCAAGTCACTACTGGTTTACTGAGCACCATCAAGCACGTGTGATGGCTATTAATTTAACTAATACAGTAGAAAGCACAGCAACAAACACGACAAGCTGTATTAGCTTCATCGTATCTCAAGGTACTGGCTTTATCGCAGCCAAGTCGATAATTGATAGCAAGCGATTACAGTTTATTGTCAGTGCTAATAGTGAAGCTGAATTGCTTGGCCAGCTTAGCAAAATAGAATCTAAGCTCATTACAGAAGCTGATCCACTACTGACGCTTATGCGCGATAACCTTATCGCCTATGAAAAGCAGCATAGTGATAAAGCCGTAATCGATAAATATGCTATTACCCTGCAGGCAAGCTCAGTTGAAGCCATGCTGCAAGAGCTTAAAGCCATGGCCGATGCTCTGCCTAAGATCATCAGTGAGCAAGGTCAGTACCGTACCCCAGCAGGAAGCTACTTTACCGCTAACGCCTTAGGCACCGTCGAGCAAAATGGTTTAGCGTTTGTTTACCCGGGTGTAGGTACAGTCTATAGCGATATGTTCAGCCAGTTGCACCGATACTTTCCTTCTCTCTATGCCAAGCTTGAGCGAGAAGGTGATTTAAAGTCGATGTTTCAAGCCGATGCTATCTACCATTTAGACACTAAAGTGACGCCAGCTTTACCCCTAGGCGACTTAGCGATTGCCGGTGTAGGGAGCAGCTACTTGCTGACTCAGTTACTGGTTAACGCATTTAATGTCACCCCACGTTTCGCGCTCGGTTACTCTATGGGCGAAGCATCAATGTGGGCAAGTCTTGGTGTTTGGAGCGATCCACACGCCTTAATTGAAAAGACTAAAACCGACCCGCTCTTTACCAGTGCAATTTCGGGCAAGCTAACGGCGGTTCGTCAAGCGTGGCAGCTTGGTAACACCAGTCCTGATATCGTGTGGAATAGCTTCGTTGTGCGCTCTGATGCGAAAACTATTGAAGCACTTCTGCCTGAGTTTCCACGCGCTTACCTTGCCATAGTTCAAGGCGATACCTGCGTGATTGCAGGTTGTGAAATCCAGTGCCGCGAATTATTAACACGAATGAAAAAACGCGGCATTGCTGCCAATAGAGTCACTGCAATGCACACTGCTCCCGCAATGGAAGAGCATAGCAATGTCGAGCAGTTTTACATACAACCGCTACTCGAATCACTACCTACTGATATCAAGTTTATTAGT
This sequence comes from Shewanella sp. 10N.286.54.B9, assembly GCF_041468565.1. NCBI lineage: Bacteria > Pseudomonadati > Pseudomonadota > Gammaproteobacteria > Alteromonadales > Shewanellaceae > Shewanella > Shewanella sp. 10N.286.54.B9. The sequence continues at coordinate 50,086 of NZ_JBFRIY010000037.1, read as the reverse complement.
GCTGCTTCTGGTGAGGGTACGGTATCAAACGCAACAGATAGCCTAGATAGTCAAGTCATTGCGCGTTCCATTGCCGACACTTTCTGCAACACCTTAGACTTTACAGCGCTTATCCATAGCGCTCAAAAGCAAGGCGCGACATTATTTGTCGAGCTAGGTGCAGATAGGCAAAACTGCACCCTTATCGACAAAATTACCAAACAAGACCGTCAATGTGGCAGCAAGTCGTCAGACTTTCCATGCTGTACTGTGCCAACAAATGCCAAAGGCGGTGACGATATCACCACTTTACTTAAGGCATTAGGCCAGCTCATTAGTCATCGAGTTCCACTGTCAGTCACTCCACTTATCGATGGATTACATCGTGAAATAGCGCTGGCTCATTTAGCCACTAGCGTGAAAACGGTTGAGAGTGAATTGCAGTCAAACCTAACATTACAAGGGGAAGTCTAATGTCTTCTTCAGACAAAAATACTAGCTCTAAACAGAGCAAGATTGCCATTGTCGGTTTAGCTACGTTGTACCCAGATGCTAAAAGCCCACAGCAATTTTGGCAAAACTTACTCGATAAACGAGATTCGCGTAGCACCTTGACCGATAAAAAGCTTGGCGCCAACAGTGTCGATTATCAGGGTATACAGGGAGAGTCAGACCGTTTCTACTGCGATAAAGGCGGTTACATTGAAAACTTCAGCTTTGATTCAGCAGGCTATAAGCTCGCAGCAAATAGCCTTGAAAGTTTAGACAACAGCTTTCTATGGGCACTCGATACTAGCCGCAAAGCACTCGCTGATGCGGGTATTGCCCTTAACAATGACGACTTGCTTGCGCGAACTGGCGTTATTATGGGTGCGCTATCTTTCCCAACCGAGCGCTCCAACGACCTGTTCTTGCCGATTTATCACAGCGCAGTAGAAAAAGCGTTGCAAGATAAGCTTGGCAGCCAAAACTTCAAGTTAAGCGCCACTAATGCTGCGAGCCCGCGCGCGACTAACGAGTCCAGCCTAGATACGGCTAATGGCGCCATAGCCCACAACACCTCTAAAGTAGTTGCCGATGCCCTTGGGCTTGGCAGTGCTCAGCTAAGCCTCGACGCTGCTTGTGCAAGCTCGGTTTACTCACTTAAACTTGCCTGTGATTACTTAAGCACTGGCAAAGCCGATGTGATGCTTGCTGGCGCCGTATCAGGTGCTGACCCATTCTTTATCAACATGGGATTCTCTATCTTCCACGCTTATCCCGATCATGGTGTATCTGTGCCATTTGATGGCGACAGTAAGGGTTTATTTGCTGGTGAAGGTGCAGGTGTATTAGTCCTTAAGCGCCTTGAAGATGCAGAACGTGACAACGACAAAATCTATGCGGTTGTTAGCGGCGTCGGTTTATCCAATGATGGCAAAGGCCAGTTTGTATTAAGTCCAAACCCTAAAGGTCAGGTCAAAGCTTTTGAACGTGCTTATGCCGCTAGTGATATAGAGCCTAAAGATATTGAAGTGATTGAGTGTCACGCAACTGGCACACCATTGGGTGACAAAATTGAACTCACCTCAATGGAAACCTTTTTTGAAGATAAGCTGCAAGGTAGCAGTGCCCCGCTTATCGGCTCAGCTAAATCAAACTTAGGTCATCTACTCACTGCTGCTGGCATGCCGGGGATCATGAAGATGATCTTTGCCATGAAAGAAGGTCTATTGCCACCGAGCATTAATATCAGCGACGCTATCTCGTCACCGAATCAGTTATTTGGTCAAGCGACCATGCCAAACCTTGTACAAGGCTGGCCTGATAAACCTTCTAATAGTCATTTGGGTGTAAAAACTCGCCACGCTGGCGTGTCTGTATTTGGTTTTGGCGGCTGTAACGCTCACCTATTACTTGAGTCTTACACACAAAAATCGGCACCAACCCAATCCCAAAGTTCAGCGGTCACAGCAGCAACACCTGCACCATTGAAAATAGTTGGCCTCAGTTCGCACTTTGGACCTTTAAGCACCATTAACCAGCTCGACAGTGCTATTGCTAATAACAGTGATGCATTTATTGAGCTACCAGAAAAGCGCTGGAAAGGTTTAGAGAAACACCCTGAGTTACTGGCACAGTTTGGTCTTAACGCTGCGCCGAAAGGGGCTTACGTTGATAACTTTGAGCTAGATTTCTTACGTTTTAAACTGCCACCAAACGAAGACGATCGTCTGATCTCACAGCAACTAATGTTGATGCGAGTCACCGATGAAGCGATTCGTGATGCCAAGTTACAAGCGGGCCAAAAGGTGGCAGTGTTGGTGGCGATGGAAACAGAGCTTGAGCTGCATCAGTTCCGCGGCCGAGTAAACTTGCATACTCAGCTGCAACAAAGCTTAGCCGCATTAGGCGTTAACCTAAGTGATGACGAATACCAAGCACTTGAAGCTATCGCCATGGACAGCGTACTAGACGCTGCCAAGCTGAATCAATACACCAGCTTTATTGGCAACATTATGGCATCTCGCGTGTCATCTCTGTGGGATTTTAATGGCCCAGCCTTTACTATTTCGGCGGCTGAACAATCGGTCAGTCGTTGTATTGATGTCGCCCAAAATCTTATTGCCGAAGACAACCTTGATGCAGTCGTGATTGCCGCAGTCGACTTATCAGGCAGCTTTGAGCAGGTTATCTTAAAGAACAACATCGCCCCAGTCGCCATGACACCAACGGGTAATGCTACTGCGCAAGCTAACTGGAACGTTGGTGAAGGTGCTGGTGCAGTCGTGTTAGTCAAAGATGAAAGCACATCAGGTCGCGCATACGGGCAGATTGATGCGCTGGCATTTGGCCATGCACAGCAACTGCCGCAAGTGACCGATAAACTACTGACACAAACTGCAACCAACAACGCCAGCATCAATGTTGTTGAAACCAATGTCGCACCAGGCAGCTTAACCACAAACGTGACATTGAGTAACAGTTTTGAGAACGCCGTTGCCACCAGCGCCGACAATCGTATCGGCCACTGCTTTGCCGCTGCAGGTATGGCAAGTTTACTCCATGGATTATTGAGTGCATCTCGCAACGCAGCAGCAAGTAACAAAGCGCTGATCACCAATGTGAGTGAAAACCAAGCTTCTCAATTATTGATTAGCCAAAGCCAGAGCGAGCAGCAAGCATTGGCTGCACGCCTAGCCAATGAGCTTAAGTCGGACGCAAAACATCAGTTAGTAAAGCAAGTCACTTTAGGTGGTCGCGATATCTACCAACATATCTACGACACACCGCTAGCGAGCTTGGCTGCAATAAAGAACAAACTGGCAAATGGTGCAGTATCCACCCTGCCCCAGCAACCAAACAAACCAATGGTAGTTAGAGCGCAACAGACAGCTCAGCTTTCAACCTTACCTATGAGTGCAACAGGCAGAACTGTTCAACAAACAGCTACTGTTGCCACTCAAGCATTAGGCACTTCAACTATGACGACTCAAGTTAAACCAACTCAAGCTGCACCCGTTGTTAACACTGCAATAGATGTATCTGCAGGTGACTTAGCTGCATTCCAACAGAATCAGCAATTAGCCCAGCAAGCACATCACGCATTCCTTAAGAGCCGCTCTGCGGGTATGCAAGTTGCCGACGCGCTATTAAAGCAACAACTTGCTCAAGTAACGGGACAAACAGCAGCAGCGCCAACGGTTACAGCAACAGCTCCAACAGCCGTTGCTCCTGTTGCGGTGCCAGTGAATGTTATCGCTCCCGATCACGCCAACGTGCCACCTTATATCGCGCCAACGCCAGCACTGAAGCCTTGTATCTGGAACTACGCCGACTTAGTGGAATACGCAGAGGGCGACATTGCTAATGTATTTGGCAATGATTACGCAATAATCGATAGCTACTCACGCCGCGTTCGCCTGCCAACCACTGATTACCTGTTGGTATCGCGAGTGACAAAGCTTGATGCGACTATGAACGAGTTTAAACCTTGTTCAATGACCACTGAATATGACATCCCAGTCGACGCGCCTTATTTGGTTGATGGTCAGATCCCGTGGGCGGTTGCGGTTGAATCAGGTCAATGTGACTTGATGTTGATCAGCTACTTAGGTATCGACTTTGAAAACAAAGGTGAACGCGTTTATCGTCTACTAGATTGTACCCTCACCTTCTTGGGCGACTTGCCTCGCGGTGGTGATACCCTGCGTTACGATATTAAGATCAACAACTATGCCCGTAACGGAGAAACTTTGTTGTTCTTCTTCTCTTACGAGTGTTTTGTTGGCGATACCATGATCCTGAAGATGGATGGCGGTTGTGCAGGCTTCTTCACTGATGAAGAGCTGGCCGACGGTAAAGGGGTTATTCGCACTGAAGACGAAATTAAAGCGCGCAGCTTAGCGGTGAAGAAAACCTTTAATCCTCTGCTTGATTGCCCTAAAACCAGCTTTAGCTACCCTGAAATCCACAAGCTATTAACGGCAGATATCGAAGGTTGTTTTGGCGCGAGCCATAAGGGTAATGCTCAACCATCACTTTGCTTCGCATCAGAGAAATTCTTGATGATTGAGCAGGTAAGTAAAGTTGAGCGCAATGGTGGCACATGGGGCTTAGGCTTGATTGAGGGTCATAAGCAACTTGAAGCTAACCATTGGTACTTCCCTTGTCACTTCCAAGGTGATCAGGTGATGGCAGGCTCATTAATGGCTGAAGGTTGTGGTCAGTTACTGCAGTTCTATATGCTGCACCTTGGTATGCACACCCAAACTAACAATGGTCGGTTCCAGCCACTAGAAAATGCTTCACAGCAAGTACGTTGTCGTGGGCAAGTATTGCCGCAATCTGGTGTTTTGACCTACCGCATGGAAGTCACTGAAATTGGCTTTAATCCGCAGCCTTATGCCAAAGCCAATATTGATATCTTGCTTAACGGCAAAGCCGTGGTGGATTTCCAAAACTTAGGTGTGATGATCAAAGAGGAAGATGAGTGTACTCGTTACCCGCATCTTACGACAAACACTGAGCAAGCATCTGCTACGGCAGGTCATCACGCATCTGTTAAAAGTGTGCCTGCGGCGTCTCGCAATAAAGGCTACCAAGCTGCATCGGTTAATGCTCCATTGATGGCGCAAATCCCCGACCTGACTAAAGCGCCTAACAAAGGTGTGATCCCAATTTCACACGTGGAAGCCCCCATCACACCAGACTATCCAAACCGTGTACCCGATACCGTGCCATTTACGCCGTATCACATGTTTGAGTTTGCCACGGGTAATATTGAAAATTGCTTCGGCCCTGAGTTCTCTATCTACCGCGGCATGATCCCACCACGTACTCCGTGTGGCGATCTGCAAGTGACTACCCGTGTTATCGAAGTGAACGGTAAGCGCGGCGACTTTAAAAAGCCATCATCATGTATCGCTGAATATGAAGTGCCGACAGATGCTTGGTATTTTGATAAAAACAGCCACCAAGCAGTAATGCCTTACTCCATTTTGATGGAGATTTCACTGCAGCCAAATGGCTTTATCTCTGGCTACATGGGTACAACTCTTGGCTTCCCTGGGCTTGAATTGTTTTTCCGTAACTTAGATGGTAGCGGTGAGCTACTACGTGAAGTCGATTTGCGCGGCAAGACTATTCGCAATGACTCACGCTTGCTATCAACAGTGATGGCAGGTACCAACATCATTCAGAGCTTTAGCTTCGAGCTAAGCACCGATGGTGAGCCCTTCTACCGCGGCAGCGCAGTGTTTGGTTACTTTAAAGGTGACGCACTAAAAGACCAACTTGGTCTTGATAACGGTAAAGTGACTCAACCTTGGCATGTCGCTAACGGTGTTGCAGCAACAACCACTGTTAACCTGCTGGATAAGAGCTGTCGTCATTTCAATGCCCCAGCAAGTCAACCACACTACCGCCTAGCGGGTGGTCAGCTGAACTTTATCGACAGTGTTGAAATTGTTGATAATGGCGGTACAGAGGGCTTAGGTTACCTATACGCCGAGCGCACTATTGACCCTAGTGATTGGTTCTTCCAGTTTCATTTCCATCAAGATCCTGTCATGCCAGGCTCCTTAGGTGTTGAAGCTATTATCGAAACCATGCAGACTTATGCTATCAGTAAAGATCTAGGCGCTGGATTTAACAATCCTAAGTTTGGTCAAATACTCTCGAACATCAAGTGGAAGTACCGTGGTCAGATCAACCCATTGAACAAGCAGATGTCGATGGATGTCAGTATCACCTCTGTTAAAGATGAAAATGGCAAGAAAGTCATCACCGGTAATGCAAGCCTAAGTAAAGATGGTCTGCGCATATACGAAGTGTTTGATATTGCAATATCGATCGAAGAATCTGTTTGAATCTGAGTGAATGACTGGCTATTTTACTCAATTTCTGTGTCAAAAGTGCTCACCTATTAGCATAGGCTGCGCGCTTTTTCCTAGAAATTGAGCAAAATTATCTGCGTCCTAACTCGATTTAATAATAATTTATTTAAAGAAAAGAATAGCTAAGAGCCGCGGGCTCAAAACAAATGATTAAGGGTCTTAAATATAATGAATCCTACAACAACTAATGAAATGCTATCTCCGTGGCCTTGGCTGGTCACCGACACCAACATCAGCTTTGATGTTGCCGTGATGGAGCAACAGCTAAAAGACTTCAGCCGTGGCTGTTATGTAGTAAATCATAGTGACAAAGGCATTGGCATCGCGCAAACAGCAGAACTCGTCGCTGACCAAGCCGCTAACAGCAATAGCCTACCTGTTGCCGCTTTCACCCCTGCACTCGGTACAGAAAGCTTAGGCGACAGTAATTTCCGCCGCGTTCACGGGGTAAAATACGCTTACTACGCAGGCGCAATGGCAAATGGGATCTCTTCTGAAGAGTTAGTGATTGCGCTCGGCCAAGCGGGTATTTTGTGTTCATTTGGCGCTGCAGGACTTATCCCAAGCCGCGTTGAAGCCGCTATTAACCGTATTCAAGCCGCGCTGCCAAATGGCCCGTACATGTTTAACCTTATTCATAGCCCAAGCGAGCCTGCATTAGAGCGTGGCAGTGTTGAGCTATTTTTAAAACATAAGGTGCACACCGTTGAAGCGTCAGCATTTTTGGGCTTAACGCCGCAAATCGTCTATTACCGTGCAGCAGGTCTAAGCCGTGATGCGCAAGGTAATGTCGTTGTCGCCAATAAAGTTATCGCAAAAGTGAGCCGCACCGAAGTCGCTGAAAAGTTCATGATGCCGGCCCCAGCAAAGATGCTGCAAAAGCTTGTAGATGAAGGCTCTATCACGCCAGAACAGATGGAATTGGCGCAACTTGTACCGATGGCAGATGATATTACCGCTGAAGCCGATTCAGGCGGCCATACCGATAACCGCCCTTTAGTCACTCTTTTGCCAACTATCTTGGCGCTAAAAGAGGAGATCCAAGCTAAATATCAATATCCAACACCTATTCGTGTTGGTTGTGGTGGCGGTGTTGGAACGCCTGATGCGGCGCTAGCAACCTTTAATATGGGCGCAGCCTATATCGTAACGGGCTCTGTCAACCAAGCCTGTGTTGAAGCGGGCGCAAGTGAACACACTCGTAAACTACTGTCGACCACAGAGATGGCCGATGTGACTATGGCTCCAGCAGCGGATATGTTCGAGATGGGCGTGAAACTGCAAGTGGTTAAGCGCGGTACCTTGTTCCCAATGCGTGCCAACAAACTTTACGAGCTCTACACTCGTTATGACTCAATAGAAGCGATTCCAGCTGATGAACGTGAAAAGCTTGAGAAACAAGTCTTCCGTTCGACCCTTGATGATATTTGGGCTGGAACCGTCGCACACTTTAACGAGCGAGATCCTAAGCAAATTGAACGTGCGGCAGGTAACCCAAAGCGTAAAATGGCACTGATTTTCCGCTGGTATCTAGGACTCTCTAGCCGCTGGTCAAACTCAGGTGAAGCCGGCCGTGAAATGGACTACCAAATTTGGGCTGGTCCTGCTTTAGGCGCCTTTAACCAGTGGGCAAAAGGCAGTTATTTAGACAACTACCAAGATCGTAATGCCGTCGACGTTGCTAAGCATCTAATGTATGGCGCAGCATATCTTAATCGCGTAAATAGCTTAACCTCACAAGGCGTTAAGCTACCGACACAGTTGTTACGCTGGAAGCCGACGCAACGTATGGCTTAATGCTAGGTGCTAGGTGCT
>NZ_JBFRIY010000037.1:1061-41210 GCF_041468565.1 Shewanella sp. 10N.286.54.B9 | reverse complement strand
TAGGTGCTAGGTGCTAGGTAAGAATAAAAACCATCGAATAGTTTCGGTGGTTTTTTTTCATCCTGTTATTACTGCTTTGAATTGATACCTTTCAACCAATCATTGCGCTGTAAGCCATAAGCAGCATGATCATACATGCGGCCATTGAGCTGTTCAGCTCGTGTTATCACACCTTCAAGCTTAAACCCTAAGCGTTCACAAACGCTGCGACTGGCTTGGTTCTCTATAGCAACAAAAGCCTCTACCTTATCCATTTTCAATTGATTAAAAGCGAGTTCAATGAGTTTAGTGACTGATCTGCTAACGATCCCCTTACCTTGATAACCTTGGCTTAGCCAATAGCCTATTTCTACTTTTCTTAATTTTTTGTCAATACTATTGAAACTGATATTACCGACCAGTTCGCCCCTATAAATGATGCCACACACTAAAGAGTTACCCGCTGCATAATCATGCAATGATTTTTCGATAAAACGCTCAAAAAATGCTTCATCATGGGCAAGTGGCGGCCATACCAGCCATTGCGCTAAATAGTCTCTTTGCAAAGAGACTATATCGAGGTATTTACCAGCAAAAGAGTGCTCAACTAAAGCCAGTGCTAAATCTGGCTCTACGTCCAATGTAAACATCATCTATCTTCCTTTCTTAAGAGGCTAAGCTATAACCCTGCTTCAACCAATTCCTTCACTCTACTTGCCTTAACAAAATGATCCAGTTGGTGTGTTTCAATCCACCAAGTCGCGACTTGCATCAATGACTGTGGATCATCATTTTTATTAGCAAAAAATGCGTAAAATGAAACCCCAACAGTATCACCTTTCTGAGCAATCTTTTTATCACAGATCGCCACTATTCTATCTCTCAATATTTTTTGCATCATATACTCTTGTGTCATTTTCACTGTTATTTAAATAGCCAAAATCATGTGAGTTGAAAGTATTTATCTAGCCATAGAAATTCTATTGTATTGCATCAATGCCAACGCCAGAGCGAATTAATTAACTACTGCTACAATTAATTCAAACTCTTCTCAGTGCATTATAAAAATGTAACGCTCATATAGGTGCAAAATAGGCTTTGAAAATCCTCAGTTTTAATCAACTTCAAATTCGAGTCTTCACCCTCATCGTTGTGCTTTTCACAGCGGTTATCTTTAGTTATCGATTTTTCATTCAAATTCCACAACTCGAAACGACCATGTTAAAGCTGTCCGAGAGAGAGTTAAACAGTATGATTTTTGCCATTAATCGCATCAATAAACCTATGACAACCCTAAATTATGACTATGCAGTTTGGGATGAAACCTTTGAGTATGTGCAGCAACCGACTTCAAAGCATAGTTTGCGTTACCTGGTGGAAAACTATTTAAATGACACTTTTATCCGCTTAGAAATAGATGGGGTATTTATTTTAAACAGCCAAGCTAAGCTACTATATTCAAAAGGTTACCATCATAAAAATAAACATGAATTGAATTTTGACTTCCATCAATTTGAAGCCTTTCCAGAAAATAAGATACTGATAGATACTCCCTATAACGGCAAAAAGGTCACCCCAAAAACTGGCGTCCTTTCAACTCAAGCAGGTCCAGCGCTCTACAGCTCAACTCCCATACTTTTATCAGATAAGAGCTTAGCTTCAAACGGTTTTCTAGTGTTCGTTCGTTTGATTAATCAACAGTTGATTGATGAGATATCCCTGTTTACAGCTACACCAGTAGTGATGACATCAATCAACAGCAAGACAGAGGCTAAAGGGCTCAAAGATTGGGATGCTGACGTTAATCTCACTCAAGTATCGCCTTTTACCCAACGAGTCATTCGCAATACCAAAGGAGATGCAATACTCAAGTTAACGCTATACCATACCAATAGCCAAGCGCCATCGATTTGGGGAGTTGGCATGATAAGCCTAGTCTTCGCCATGGTGGTACTACTAATTACTGTTTACCTTTTACTCGCAGGATTTATTATTCGACCTGTTCAACGTCTTGCCCGAAATATCAAAGCAATGGACAAAAAACAAAAATATAAAGAGCTGCCTAAGAACTACATCATTACTGAACTTAGAAAAATATCTTTTCATTTTAATGCTCTAATGGGCACAGTGCAGAGGCAAAATACTCTGCTTAGCCACCAAGTTTATGTCGATGAGTTAACGCAAATCGCCAACCGCCGTGCTTTTGAACTACACCTAGAAACACAAATTCAATTGTTAAAGCGGCAAAATATTGGTTTCACCCTCATTCTGGCTGATATCGATTACTTTAAAAAATACAACGATACATTAGGCCATTTGGCTGGTGATGAGGCATTAAAAGAAGTGGCTATATTGCTAGAGCAGCATTTTAAACGCGCAGAGGATATGTGTGCTCGCTTCGGTGGCGAGGAGTTCATTATGCTCTACAGTGATATTCCATTTGCACCGCTCGAGCGCAAGCTTGAAGAGATACTGCAAGCCCTAAAACACCGAGCGATTCCTCACCCCTGCTCAGAAGTCGCACAATATATCACCGTAAGCTTTGGCGTTTGCCAAGTGCTACCTATGCCCAACCACTCTTATCAAGGTAGCAGTTTTGTGACAGGTAAACAGATTACAGAGATGGCTGATAAGGCACTTTATCAAGCGAAGGAGAACGGACGTAATCAATATTATAAGGTGACCATAACGGCTAATGATGTCACCTCTATTAATGAGGATTAACAATTAAATAAAGAGCTAGTTCTGGCTTTACTGTAAGCAGCACTACGGATGCACTGCCATTGATATCAATACCATGAAGTAGTACAAGCTATGTTAATAGCAACAGCGTGTTAGCAGTTAAACCACAAGGCAATAAGTGCAACTTGGTTTGCTTTACTTGGTTCCATACAAAGACACAGCCCCCTTTATTGCAAGTCAGTTGGCGTAAATTGAGCGCTGCATTCTGAATGGCGTTAACATTATGACTTTGCTAAATAAGCAAATAGTACTTCTGGTAGCTCTTTGGTAAATTCAGCAGCTGTTAAGCTACATGCAGTAGCAGGAGTCAGTCTAGGGTAGAGAACTTTGTCCAATAAAGTATTTATCAACATATAGATGCTGATGTCACTTGCTTGCGAGTTATTGACTGCTGTGATCTCATTGTCAAAACGCAGTAAAATAGCAGATAGCTTTTGATAAACCACGTCCCTGCTTACCACTTTATCTGACGTTAATATTTCCGAATGTAGCCTAGAGTTTAAATGCAACGTACGAAATACACACTCCTTTTCCAATAAGAAAACATAAGTCGCGTTAACCATTTGCACTAACGCATCATGCAGATTTGAATACTCTTCACTTTCCACATCGCTAACCCACACCATTAAGTCATGGCCAAAATCTTGATACAACAAAGGCAATAGCGATTCTTTATCCTTAAAACGGCGATAGAAAGTCCCGACTGAAACTCCGGCAGTATCAGCGATATCTTTGACACTAATATGTTCGAAGAATTTATCAGCCAAGCAGCTGTGTAATGCTTGTAATAGTTTTCTTTGAGTATCTAAACTGCGCTGTTGTTTCGGCGCTAAATCACGTTCAGTTGGCATACATTAGGACAATTGAAAAATAATAAGGGCTCAATAATAACAGATTACTTTCTGCAATAGATTATTACTATATCCGCTCTGCCTGAAGCCACTGTGTCAATTGGCAGCCTAATGGACTTTTGTCACAGGTTCACGGTTTCAAACTGAACCTAAACAGTAACACCCATAAAACATATATTTCAAATTAAAATCAAATAGTTAAGCCACCCAGAATTAACATTACCATTCTAGGTTAATGCGTCTAGATATTAATAATGATAACTTATGCTTGCAGCGCCATAATTGGTGTCAGATATTTGCCCTTCGAAATGGTCGCTACCGCGCAGCGTTGAAAATAAGATCCCCCAACTCCCCCACCGCATGGCAAACCCCATACTCAATTGACCTTGCTCATTGATCAATTCAACAGAGTGGCTATCTTTGAAAGTATTACCATCAAGCGTAATATCATTTAGCACATAGCCACCATAAGCTGAAAAAAACAACATCCAGTTAAAACCTTTATCGGACATATAGGCATAGGGATTAGCACTATGGGATGCGGTTGGATTAATACTGGCGTAGGTTTCATCCAAGCCACTGCCGATCCTAAATGTTAAACCGAAGCCAGCATCAGTGCGTAAATTCCCCAGTCCAGCTTGACTGTAAAAACTCACATCAGCAGCCACACTATCTGACAGTGCTAATTGGCCAAAACGATGTAAATATTCAGACTCAATGCGAAACACAGCTTCGTTTTCAAGTTGATTATCCCAACCCTGAGGATCTTTAGCGTCGATAATTGCGTGAATAAAACTTTGAGTTTGTTGGGCTAATGAGGCTGGGCCAACGACGCCTAGATTAAGTGCAAGGCTTGTGGCGACATTGTCATCATACTGGCGTAATTTAGCTTGCCATAACAACACCCCTGCATAAGGTCTATCATCAACAAGCAGCTGGTCTGTATCAAGATCTGACGGAGTGTACATCCCTTGTAAGATGGCATAACTAATGCTGTACTGCCCCTTACTGCCCTGATTTATATAACTCCAACCGCTTGCGGCACGGATCCAAGCAGGCATATCAATATCATCAAACCCTTGAACAGCAGAATCACCCCACGCATAACCCACGCCATTACTGTAACCATCATCAGTTGGTTCAAGTACGCCGAAAGCATCGTTCTCAAAGGTAAATTGCCCCCAGTTATTTGGCTTGAATTCTGTTTCGCCAGCAGATGCAGCAGCATGAAAAAAAAGCATTAGGCCACAAATATTCAATAATAAAATATGTTTTTGCACGCAATATCAAGGTTCTAAGAAGAGATAAAGTAATTATAGGTGAGGCTGAACAAAGGGCGAAGTAAATAAGTAGCATTCTCTCTTATGGATCTCATAATTGACACTAACATCGTTTAAATAGAAGTCATAACGAGAGAATTAAAGACGAGTCAACTTTTCATCTTTTTTAAGTCTGATCCCCTCCTGGGCTAACTCCACATCAATATTACAATCCAATTGAGATTGATCGAGCTTTTCACAGCGGTTGAGGGTCAACTTATAGTGCTCATTTCTTAAGGCTGACATGACCTCATCACAGCTAAAAGATTTTTGGTTCACCTCTTTGAAACATAAGCCATGCTTACTTCCCTCATCACCATCTTTAGCCACCAAGTAATCCCAGTCATCACCCCATGACTTTATCCGCATGGTGTACTTTTCATCATCAGTGAATATAGTCAACTCAGGAGCAACCTTTACACCAAAATCCATCTCATTGATTGCATAGATACCAATATCACAAGCCACTGACTCCTGTTGAGTGTCAGCACTAAAGCGAGTACTTTCAGCTGCTAATACGATCTGAAAAGTAAGATCTTTTTGACATGCAGATAAGCTTAACAGCCCCACACTAACAACAAGATATCTAGCTAAATTCATTGAGTAATTATTCATAGGTGTAATTATTTGTATCGGATACTAACAAAGATAAAGCAGATTGTTTAGCGTCTGAGCTAGTGAGCTGGCTAGTGAATTGACGCTCTAAAATTAAACAGCCGCGAAAAACAGAATAAATAATCAGTTAAAGTGCAATTAACAAATAAATCTGCCATAACAGACTAATTATTCAGCGTTACCTCTGCTTTTTGACTCTTAAAAAAATTGCGAATAAAAGTTCACAAATATGTCGATTAAAGGCAAAAAGTGCCTTTAATCGATATATGAAGCCTAATCACCTATTGAGCACTCACCTCTATTCGGTGCAATAATTTACCGGGTAATAACGGCGTATGTTGCTGAGTCGCATATTCACTAAAACCTGCACGATAAAAATCGGACAACGGATGACCAGATTGACCGCCAGGTATGGTTAACACACCGTTTTCTTCATCGCCAGCTTGCACAATAAATCGTTGCGATGCACCAAATGAAGCTCCCTGAACGGCAGGCATATAGCTATCTCCAAAACCGCTGACAACAGGCATATCGAGCAATGCACTTAGTATCGGCATCTGTTTAGAGAAAGGGTGCTGTACTTTTAGCTGATTTACTTTTCCCCATGCTAAATCATCCATATCATTATCTTTACTGTAAGTCATTAATAGCTGCTGCTTACTTTGTAGGTAACTGCTGATCATAAACTCCGACCAATCAGCATATTGACTCGGTAACCAAGATGCGGGTTTAGCGTCTATGAGTTGCCACATAGCAGGTTCCAAATAGCGCTTAACTGGCGACAAGCTTTGTGAAGACAGGCCTAGCTGGGTTTCAAGCGGTGCAAAAGCACTATCAATCAATTGCTGTCGATATTGTCTTACCAAGGTATATCCGACAGAATCACTACAGGCGCACGCTTGCCAATTATTGAGATAACTGATGTCCTTAGCAAAGCGCTTTGGCTGAGCACTTAAAAGGCCAATTAGCTGGTGATGCCAGGACGTTAAAAACCGAGCTTCATTGTCTAACTGCAGTTGGTAGAAATCATCTACAGTAAAGCTACTTTCGGCAAATAGTCGATCTCGGATCTGCGTACTACGCGCGCCAAGGGCATAGCCACCGTCTCCCAACTCTTGATGTTGCTTTGTTGATACCACTCGGGAATTACCAGACCACAATCGCTGGCTTTTCGGATTAATCATCTGTGGCAACTTAGCGTTATCAATCAGCCAGTTCTCGGCTTGATAGTCTGACTCTTTGATTGCAACATCGCTTGGATTTGTTCTTGATGGAAAAGCGCCCGCAGGTTTCCACGCAGCATTACCTGCAGTATCAACAAGCATCATGTTTTGAATTGGGATCCCCATGTTGCTAGCGATGGTTATCGCTTGCTGCACGTCGGTTACCTTATCGAGCTCAACTAACGACATATCTACCGCATAATCGCGGTGCCCGACCCAAGACAGTGCATAATGCTGTGCTAATGTTCCTTTCACAGGTCCATACTCAGACATCAATATCTTATATTCAACCGCAGAATCCGGCAGTAAAATCTGTTCATTTTCGAATGTCAGATCTGAACTATTCTCTATTTCAATCCAATCAGCAGTATCGATGTAGGCGTTGGTAAAGCCCCAAGCCACATGACCATTACTGCCCACCACGATGGCTGGGGCACCAGGCAGTGATACGCCAGTAATACTGATATCCTCATCACTTTGTGAGTAATTAAGTTGCGCACGGTACCAAATGATAGGCACGGCAAAAGATAAGTGCATATCATCAGAGAGCATTGCCTCACCATTTTCAGTTAACGCTCCCGTAACTGCCCAATTATTACTGCCAATATCCAATGTTTCAGTTATCGACTTAGGTGTCGCTTGAGCGACATACTGAGGAGATATCAATGGGATCGCTGGTTGCTTCAAACCAATTAGGCTGCCATCGAGCGCAGCTTGATAGCGGCTAGGTTGAATAATGAAATCCAGCATCTGCACGCCAAATATCGATTGAATATAGGTAAGAGTTAGATCGCGCTTAATAGTATTGCCTTGCAGATCTAAGTACATGCTGTAGATCACTAGTAAGCTATCCGCTGGTTCCCAAGCCCGTGGTTTTGCGCCAGTAACCAGGTATTCAAAACTATTTATTGCTTGAGCATCAACAGCATCATTTACCCCTTGAGCGTAACTTTGCAAAAGCGCCAAATGTTCCTTTGGTAATGTAGCAACAATACCATTAGCTCGCTTTCTTAATTGGTGAAAACGACGGCTTTTGTCCAGCGGCAAAGCCTTCTCTCCAAATATCTCTGATAGCTCTCCTGCAGAGTTTCGTCTCAGTAGATCCATTTGAAAAAATCGGTCCTGCCCGTGGGCGTAACCTAAGCCATAAGCAGCATCTTGACGGCTATCAGCGGTAACGACCGCCGTGCCTAAGCGGTCTCGCTCAATAGTGATGCTATTACTGATTGCGTCACTATCAATCGATGCATCTAACTTTGGCAAGCTCATAAACAATAATAGGTATACTGACACTGCAGATACAAATACGATGGATAGTAACGTCACGACTGAGATTTTTATTATTTTTATCATTCACTTACCTATAATACATTTATAAAAGTTCGGTGCCGTAAACATCATAAACTGGGTTGCAAATTTGTTAAACATTATTTTCAAGCTATTCAAACATTAGTTTAAATAACTTAGACCGCGACAGCACTTGGCTTGATATGGCAAAATTGTCAGCAACATAAAACAGTACAGTTAAACCATGGCAAAACCCAATAAAAAAGGGCCGACGCAAACGGTTGAGATATTCTGCGCAAAATGCAAAGCCATCCTCTTTAAATACCGAAAAGGCGGCAAAGGCGCATTGGTGAAATGCTTTAAAGAACGCATTGTCACCGATTACACCACAGCAGCCTGTCGTTGCCCAAAATGCGACCAGGAGTTTGCCAGAGAGACAATCATTCGCGGTGCTCCTGCCTATAAATTTGTTGGTGGAAAAGTCACCATGAAATAGCCAGCTATGCATAAAAACAATATCACCCGATTACGACTACATACTGTTATAATCTATGGCAGCAGCCGCGATAACTCGGCGCTTATAACTGCAATACGCAATATCACAACTGATAACTGAGACTCACCATGCCGTTTTCTAAGCTTGGATTAAGCAATCCAATCGTTACCGCAGTAGCCGAACAAGGTTACACCAGCCCAACTCCAATCCAAGCAAAGAGCATCCCGGTGATCTTAAGTGGGCGCAACTTAATCGCCGCAGCGCAAACTGGTACAGGTAAAACAGCAAGCTTTGTATTACCGATCTTGCAGATACTCAGTCAATCGCAAACCCAGCGTAAAAAACGTATTAGAGCCTTGATATTAACCCCCACTCGCGAGCTTGCGGTGCAGGTTGAAGCCAACATTGCACTTTACGGTAAACATTTAGATCTGACTTCAATGGCCATGTATGGTGGCGTAGATGCCAAGCCGCAACGCCAGCGCCTGCTCGATGGAGTCGACATATTAGTCGCGACACCGGGTCGTTTACTGGATATGTATACCCAACGAGCGATTCATTTCGATGAGCTCGATATTCTCGTGCTTGATGAAGCCGATAGAATGCTTGATATGGGCTTTATCGAAGACATCGATAAGATCATGGATAAGCTGCCAACAGACAGGCAAAGCTTGCTGTTTTCAGCCACACTGTCACACCAAGTAAAGGCATTAGCAAAAACAACTGTCGAGCGACCAGTTGAAATATCTGTCATCGCCAATACTGACTCCAAGCCGAAAATTGAACAATGGCTAACCACCGTTGATAAAGATAAAAAATCAGCGTTATTGAGCCACTTGATTAAAGAGAACAATTGGCAACAAGCGCTAATATTTATCGAAACCAAGCAAGGCGCAGCAAAGCTTGTAAGCCAACTTGAAAAGCGCGGCATTATTGCTGAGTGTATCCATGGTGGTAGAAGCCAAGAGGTTAGAGAGAAGATCCTTGCAGACTTTAAGTCGAGTAGAATTGGATTATTAATAGCTACTGGAGTTGCTGCTCGAGGTCTCGATATCGATGAATTACCTTTAGTCATTAACTATGACCTTCCCTTTCCCGCCGATGACTATATTCATCGCATTGGTCGAACTGGCCGTGCTGGAGCCAATGGTGAAGCGGTATCTTTAGTTTCTAAAGATGATTTCAAAAACCTATGCATGATTGAAAGCCGCCTAGGGCATCTGCTTGAAAGAAGAGAGATTGAAGGTTTTGCTCCTCGAAAAGAGGTGCCGATATCAGTGTTGAACTTTAAGCCTAAATTTAAAAAGATGACGGAAAAAAACAAGGATAGCGAACAGTCAAAATCCAAACCTAGCTTAGGGACTTCATCTTCGAAGAAGCGCAATGATAACAAAGGTGCTAACAACCAATCCAAAAGTAACGCTCGCAATAACAGCAATAAGCTGCCTCCGAACCCCTGGAATACATAAGCTGTCTATGTCTAGCCCTAAAAAAGGCTGCTCACTTTAAGTTAATGCCGATCGGTTAAGCAAAAAGTGACTCATTTTGAAGTGATTTAAAACTAAGGAGGCCTGTGATAACGGGCTTCCTTAGTTTCTGGTTTTTATCAAACTACCAGTTAATCTCTTAACCGAACAGCATTTGCTCACTTTAAGCAGCCTTTTTATCTAAATGCTGAACTGAAATGACTAGAATACTTGCCTCTTTTTCAAACAGATGAAAGATTCCCCTATTCCATATTTTTAATATTTAATATTTAATATCGTTTAGTGATATTGAAAATATGGATGTTCAGAGGACTTATAAGCTAGTCTAAGTCATAAGAACAATCACAAAACTAGTCAATAAAGGATTATATTTAATGGGTCGGTATCGTACTCAGCTCTTCATTCTTATCGCTGTGATTATCATGGTTTTGAGTTTTATATTTTACCCGCAAGATAAATTTATACCGATGGAAAAAGGCGCCGTCATCGTGCTGCCTGTCAAGTCAGATCTAATGAGCCATAACGCTCTGTGGCAGCAATATGCGCAACAGGAATCTATCATAGCTCTGCTACACCAATCTAATATGCACCCGATACTTCAAGTTGAAGATGTGATTAATTTATTAGCACAAAATACTAGCTACATTGAAGATACCCGGCCACTAAAACTCTCCCAATTACTGACTCAATCAGGCGCCGCGTTAGTCGCAGAAACAACGTTAACTAAAGAGAGTGGTCGCTATCACCTTAACTATCATCTTTACGGCCCAAACCTTGAGCAAGCCGGACAGGTTAGCGCTGAAGACATTCAGTCACTCTACCTAGATTTTGCCGAATTAATTAACCAAAAAACCGGCGCAGCAGTCAGTGCTAAAAATATATCTAGTACATATTTTTTTGATAACCAGTTACTGATTCTAGCGCTGCAGCAGCTGCAATATAGTGAACGAGACAACGCTGAAGTACTGTTAGATGAGCTATTAGTGGCTAAAGAAAATAACCTCATAGCACAAAGACAGAAAGCCGAAATACGGCTTAAAAAAGGCGACTATTCCAAAGCCGATAAGTTAGTCAATGCTGGGTTAATACAGGCAAATTCAATTAATAACCGCCGTGAATCAGCTAGGCTCGGCTTAACTCTCTCTAAAAGTTATATCGAGCAAGGAGAGTTAACACGAGCACTTTCAACCTTATCGCTGAGTCGCACCCATGCTGCTAACTCCCAAGATTGGCTTTATCTGGCATATATTGCGGCGTGGGCAGGCTATGTCAATCAGCGTCTCGGTCGCTACGACATCGCAAGCCAACAATACCAGCTATCTGTGGACTACCATAAAATGGTCGGAGATCAAGCTGGACAAGTAATTGCCCTAAATAACTTAGCGCGACTCGCACTTATAGAATACAACTATTCGACGGCTTATAAATACGTCAAGCAATCAGTAGATATTGTCACGCAAAAACAGCTTGATAAACTAAAAGAAGAGACGATGTTACTGCTGAGCAAGGTCGAGAATAAGCAACAGTGAATGAGTCAAACGGTGTCAGCGGCTAAATGAGTATGAGCCGCTAATCATCGAGTATTGGTGTACCCTCAATCCCTATTAAAAAGATCCATTGCACTGGCGCTCATAGCTCTTACACCGGTTTTAATCGTTACTGGGTAATCGGGGGCGAATTGACTGGAGTGTAATGAAGGTAAACTGCTTCCCTCATCTACACTTACTTGGTAAGCGTTAGGGTCGACCGCACCTAACCAGAAGATAGTGATTGGGCGCTTTTCTGCGGTAAGACCATATAAACCAAAATCTTCACCGGCCATAACGGGCTCAGATTTAGACACATTTTCAACGCCTAACTCTTTCTCTATGCTTGTTTGTACTTTAGCTGCCAAAATAGGATCATTATAAGTTGAAGGGATCCTTTCCTCTTCGTGGACATATACCACTGGCATCAGTTCATCAGGCAGGCCTGCACTAATCGCAATCCCTCGAGTTAGGCGCTTAAGCGCATCAATTTGCTGCAAACGCACATCCGGATTATAGGAGCGAAGTGTAAGCTGCAACTTCACCTCATCTGAAATAATATTGTGTTTTGAGCCGCCATGAATTGAGCCCACAGTCATCACATTGGGTTCCAGTGGCGAAATTTCACGACTGGAAATAGTTTGCAACGCCAACACCATACGTGATGCTAGAACAACAGGATCTTTAGTCGAGTGAGGATAAGCACCATGCCCGCCTTTGCCTTTTACGGTTATATCTACCGAATCAACATTTGCCAAAGCATATCCTGGCGCTATGGCGACTTTACCCGCAGGTAGCGCTGCACTGACATGTAACCCTAGTACGTAATCAGGTGTAGGAAATTGGCTAAACAGTCCCTGCTTGAGCATCGCTTTTGCACCGCCGCCCACCTCTTCAGCCGGTTGCGCCACCATCATCAACGTACCTTTCCAATCTGCTTTGTGATTAATCATCTGCTCTGCAGTACCAATCAGGCTCGTCATATGAATATCATGGCCACAGCCGTGCATAATGCCTACAGTATTATTACTCGCATCCGTCGTCGTCACCTTTGACGCGTAAGGCTTGCCGGTTTCTTCAATAATTGGCAATCCATCGGTGTCGGCTCGGATCATCACCGTTGGACCGTCACCATTTTTAAAAATACCGATAACACCATAGCCACCAAACTGCTCAGTCACATCAAAGCCCAGTGTTGATAATTCCTTTGCCATTCGTGCACTGGTATCTTTTTCTTGATATGACAACTCAGGATTTTGATGTAGATGCAGATAGAGCTCTTCAAGTTTTGGCATCGAACGTTCAACTGAGCTGTCTAAACTTGTAACGGCTGCTATTGCACTCAATGGAGCCGTAAGGGCACATAGTAAGCCCAACGCAATAGGTGTTTTTAAACGAATTTTCATAACGATGCTTTCCCTTTCAAGTTGTAACAGAAAGGTTAAGCTAACATAACGGTTGGAGACTGTTGATCTTTTGTGGTTGTTTTGGCCGCAGTTTATTGACTATTTTAACTAGGCAGAGGTTATGCAGTTTAGTCATTGTCCGCAAATAGCCTATAACGCTGCAAAAAGTGCTTTTATCACTGCGTTACCAGCTTTTCACTTAGCTCGCTAAGCATCACCGCTTAAGTCTTGCCCTAAAAGCATTATTCCTTACGGTAAAGAATCGAACAACAACTAAGCTCGAAAGAACTACAGCCCTTAGTTTCAAGCGGGAGAACATATTTATTTTGCAACTAAAAACGGCTAATCACATTGCGATTAGCCGGCGCCAACATAGGTTCGTCAAACTAAAAAAATGCAGCCTATTGGCTGCATTTTTATTAAGTTAAGTCATTGCTATAGACGATAGGTTAACGACAGCTTAGCGTTACGCTCCTCTCCAGGCATACCACCTAAGAACATAGCTTTACTGTAATATTCTTCGTTGAAGAGGTTATTAACATTTAGCTGTACTTTCCACTGCTCAGCATCGTAACTAATTGCTGAGTCAAGTACCGTATAGCTCGGCACGTAGCCATCAGGGATCCCAAATGAACTTGAATTAGTGCTGCGATCATCAACATATTTAGCCCCTAAGCTTATGTTGAGAGGACTTGCTAGTGAGAACCAGTCTGCACCATAAGTCACCCAAGCACTGGCTGTCACATAAGGCACGCCTTTTTGACGAGTATCGTAACTGCTTCTATTGGGATCTTTCTTATCTCGTGCATCTTGGTAAACGCCGTTTAAGTTAACCATCCATTGCTCATTAATATGGGCATTTAAATCAAGTTCAACACCTGTGGTTTCCTCTTTACCATTGTAAAAGCTCTCTGGAGTTCCTGGCGCAGAAACCCCCTCTTCATAATCTGGGTTACCATATTCTAGGTTCGTTCGGGCACTTTTAAAGAAAACTAAAGACGCCAACATTTGATCTTCAAATGCTTTATAGCGAATACCTATGTCATCACTGACTGATTCAGAATCGGCACGATCCTCTCCAGTACCTTCGACTCCGCCAAGAATGCTATAAGCTGTACGCCCTTTTGAGTGGTTTACAAACAGTGACAAGTCATCTGTAGGCATATAAGTCACGCCTAAGTTGTAGGTAATACCATTATCCGTAGTATCAGCTTCAGCTGTTGGTTCAGCTCGGCTGGCCGAGTAACGTGGATCGACACCTAAGTGCTGATAGGTCTGTTTAATTTCATTAAATGCCACACCTATGCGTGTAGTAAAACCATAGCCCAAGTAACCGACATGCTGTAGACCAACACCCCATGCATTGACCTTCTTATTGTAATTACTGGTCATTAGAGGGTCGTGATCTTCAAAGCTCCCTTCTGCCCAGTTAGGATTACGAATATCATAGATATAAGGCAGTGCCCCTTGGTAAATGACATCGCCAGCTTTATTTTTAATCACTTTATCTGCGTCGTAAATAGAGTATTGCTTGAATGCAATATCTCTATCTTCGAAGTTAGCATTTACCAATAATTCGTTATCAATCTCACCAATTTGGAAGTCGTAACGCAGATCGGCAAAGTACTGCCAAGATTTCTCATCGGCCTCAACCTTACGGTACTCCTGACGACGTGCCGCAAATGGATACAGCACGCCATCCTCAACTAAAGGCGCACGTGGTTCTTCATTAATCTTTCCACGCCTGTTCCAGTATACATAATTGTAAGCACCGGTTTGACGCGCAAAGCCTGAAGTATAGTTACGGTACTGCAGCTGTTGATTCAAGAATAGGTTGTCATTGAAATAGATGTTATGAGTTAGCTTAAAACGCAGCTCTTCACCTTCATTATCTTTTGCCATCGGCGAGATAATCCCGGCATTGCCAAATGCATAAGGGGTTTGTCCATCGCTGTTAGCAAGTGAGGCGGCAAGCTGCTGTCGCTGCTCATCGGTCAGTTGCAGGCCTGCATTGTTAGGATCATTAATTAAATCTTCCCAGCTAACTTCACCTGCGCCTTTTCCACCCACAGATTCAGCGTTAAAGATTCGAATTGGGTGACCAATTGAATCTACGGCAATCGCATCTTTAATATAACTGGCGGATAGCATTAGATCTTGCGTATCGCTCATCACATACTTCAATGAGCTATAAATTTCATCTCTATCGGTACCAATATCACGATAGCCATCGCTACGCGCGGTCTTAGCCACGACTCGGTAAGCTAAGTTATCGGTGATCCCTGCGGTGCTATCAACCGACAGCGAATAAGTATCCCATTGGCCGACTTCAGCAGTGAACTCATTCAATGCTTCAAACTGCGGTTTCTTCTCAATAAGGTTGATTACCCCGCCAGCACTGCCCATACCGTAAAGACCAGTAGCAGGCCCCTTTAGAACCTCTACCGATTCAACATTAGTTAAAGAGCGAGTCGGGTTAAAAGTGTTTCCAAGACCCGCTCCACCATACATGCCGTCATAGGTATAGTTTGCACCCAAGCCGCGAATAACTAGATTGTCACCAATACCATAGTTGTTACCTGCTTGAGTAACACCACTGATATTACGTACCAAATCTTGTAAGTTATCGACGCCCTGCGCTTGAATTAATTCTTCGTCGACAATCACAACTGCCGCAGGAGTTTCCATTAGTGACATATCTGATTTAGTTGCGAGACCTGAATTCATCACAACCTGATTTTGCCTGCCATACACGGTGATCCGTTCTATAGCGTTTGCTTCAGCAGTTTCTGCCGCGTAAGTCGTCGCTGGTAAATATGCCGTAGCACATGCAATTGCTAACAAAGAATAGCGAAAATGTTTCATCCAATAACCCCACTTAAGTATTATGCGGCGTGATGATAACGATTATCATTAACAAAACAACAAGTGTAACAGCGACTGATACAGCTAAAAAATGTGCTTAGTATTGTTTTTATTAGTTTTTTACCTAAAAACTTACAAAGTAAATTATAAAAATAACACGCACTCAGTGATTAAGATCACGTTTTTACATCATTAAAGTCTGTCAATCCAAACTGATTTAGCCATTAATATGCATGACAAAATCACAGTTCTGATCTCTCTGTTACTTAGAAACTTGCAAATGGGCGGGGTAGGTTTGATGTAGGAAATAGCAACAGCTTTCTTTTGACTGCTATGTCTCAAAAGACAAAGGCATCAACTCTAGATTATCTAAAAGGGATAACTTTAGGGTGTTGCCTGCAAAACTGAACAAGATAGCCAGTTAATCGGTCATAGAGATCGTCATTAATATAGGGCAACTCTTCAACATACACTCGGCTATCGAGCTCTGTCGGTAAGATAAAGCAAGACAACCTATCGAGATCAGCAGCTATCTGTTCTTTATCAGCGACGGTTAAGTAATGGGCAAGCATGGATTGACCTAAGAAGGCCTCTCTTAGATATGCAATAAGTGCATCAAAGTTTGCATCCCAATTGAGGTTACTGTTGGTCTGTGCCTCCCACGACAGTAGTTCGATGGCACGAATTATCTCACCTTGCAGAGAGTCGGCAGAGCCCACTTGAGGCACAAGATGCTCCCAAATCCACAAAGCAACGTCGTGGCTATTCCCCGCTAAATCAACCTCTACTGGCACAGAACCACTTAAGGGTATTGCATTAACCACTGCAGTAGAGGCTGACTGTTCACTCATAATATAGGCAATTAACTGTCTGTTAAGGTGATTTATTTTCCAATGCTGTGGCGAATATATCAATAGTAAATTCTCAAATATTTTCTTGTCAGTGTGGTTGGCGAAGAGTTAAATATCTGCGCGTCAGTCCCAATATTAACAGCACTAATATGCCCCACTGTGACATAGTTCCACCATGCTCAGTCTCTATCTCAATGTACTCTTCATCCCAATAGCGACTTTCTAATGGTAAGGCGTAGAGGCTATCAAAATCATTTGAACTGACGGTGGCTACAATATCGCCGTAACCCACTTCATAGAGATCAATGAGAACATCGTAATGATCGGTTGTATATCCGGATTCAAGCGTGGTTAATACTTCATAATCGTCATCAGTAGCGTCGCCGAAAATAGTGAAAATATCAGTGGTGTAATAGTGCTCCCAAGGACCACCATTACGACTTAAGTATAACTCTGCAAACACATTGGCTGTTTCATTGACATACGATCCACTGACATCAGCATCAAAAGTGACGCTAAAAGTTTGATAAAAACCATCAAAGTCGTTATCAACAAATAGGCGGCTGTATGCATCGTAAATGTAAAAATCACGATAAACACTATTGGCATACAATGCTGGAGAAGACGCATGTTGGCGCTGATTGTCTGCCTTTAACGCTTTATCAATATGGCCCTGTATGACCTGTTCACGGCTTTGCTTGCTTACAACGAAATGAGTACTTTCTAGGCGTTGTTGTAGCAGTAATTCTTGCTGCTCTATTGTAAGTACTGCCTTTTCCCTCCCACCGCTACTCTGCGCTGCTTCCATCTTATAGCCAGCTGAGGAGCTCAAAGTCTGACCTAGCTCTTGAGCCGCCGTAGCCACAGGTAGCAAAGCACCAAGAAAAAGCACTATCAGGGAGAGTCGTTTGGTTTGGCATGTAAGTTGGCTCATCATCACCTCGAACAATATATTAAGTTTCGCTTATTAGAGACCAACCAAAATGAACACAAGCTGAACGTTAAAATCAGTTACTTAAGTCTAGTTACGACCTCCTTTGGTATTCAGGTTGGGTTCATCTTACAAACGTTATATCTAACAAACTGAATCTCGATGCATAATTTCTTCCATATATTGAATTGAAATTTGAAATCTTGGGAATGTGATGAGCTTAACTCGAATTGGTATAATGACTAATCTAGTGGGATCTTTTAAACTGATAACATCTCAACTCTTTGGTGCTCTTAATGAAAGCTGTTTTACTGTTGATATTAATTCCCTTTGCATTATTAGGCTCAATGCCTACCAATGCGAGCGGCCAGTACCTCACTTTATCGGCAGCCTCTATGGCGATGGCGACAAATCATACTGGAAAACCCCTTAAAGTGAGCAGTTCACAGCAAGCTGCGCAATTAGTTAAAAGCCGCTATTCAGGTAAGATCCTCAAAGTTCAGTCCACCCGTGTAAACGGTAACCCAGGCTATCGAGTCAAAGTACTTTCTAAAGATGGAGTCGTTTTTTACGTATCCGTAGATGCCAAAACTGGCAGTATCCGTCGTAATTAACGGCGACAGACAAGGACCGACTATGAGACTTTTACTCGTTGAAGATGATCTCGCACTACAAAGTAACCTTAAGCAACATCTACTTGCAGCCAACTATACCGTCGACACCGCTGATGATGGTGAAATAGGCCTGTTTCAAGGTAAAGAGTACAATTATGATGCGGCGATTATTGATGTAGGGTTGCCAAAAATTGACGGTATTGCCCTTATTACCAAGCTGCGGGCACTTACCATTGAGTTTCCTATCCTGATCTTAACGGCTCGCGATAGCTGGCAAGATAAAGTTGCAGGGCTAGATGCTGGCGCCGATGATTACCTCACTAAGCCCTTTCACCCTGAAGAGTTAGTTGCCCGGCTAAAAGCACTCATTCGCCGCTCAGCAGGAAAGGCAAGCCCTGTTATTAGTAATGGGCCTTTTTCACTGAACACCAGTAGTTTAGAACTGACTAAAAATGGCGAACTAATCAGCTTAAGCGGCTCAGAATACAAGTTGCTCGAATACTTTATGCTACATATTGGCGAAGTAAAATCTAAAACTGTGCTCACTGAGCATATCTACGATCAAGATTTCGATCTCGACTCCAACGTCATTGAAGTCTTTATTCGTCGCTTACGTAAAAAACTAGATGCTAATAATCAACTTGGAGTTATCGAAACACTCAGAGGTCAAGGATACCGTTTAACCAAACTGGCACCGCGTAATCAAGCCGAAAAGCCGTCATAACATGTTTTCTGTGTCGCGCTTAACCACATCAATGCACTCATTAAAAGCCAGACTGATCGTGAGTGCATTACTGCTTATTTTGATTTTAATGCCGTTGATAGGTTTTGGGCTCAATGATGCGTTTAAGCAACAAGTTAAGAGTGCGTCGCTGAACGAGCTAAAAGCTTATGTTTACGCCATTCTGGCAGTAACAGAAGTGAACCGAGATGGCATATTTATGCCAGAAGTACTACTAGAAAACCAATTTAACGTCATTCAATCAGGACTTTATGCGGTCATTACGACTTCAAGAACACCAAAGGAAGCTGCTAGCAACAGTGCAAGTTTTGATGCCAAATTTGTAGAAAAAACCGATAGCACAGCCACTAGTAGCCACTTGCCTCCCTTAAACCAAGTGCAACGTATCGCTTGGCGTTCTAGCTCCTTATTAGGTATCGAAATACCAAAGTCGCTACCGAACCCAGTTAAAGGACAGGGGCAATTTAGTGAAGTGACGCTTAATAAACAACCGCATTTGATCTACAGCTTTAGCGTCAGTTTCGAACTTCCCACGCTCGATAATAAAGATGTTAAACAATCAGATAATCGTTTTCCAATCACTATCCACATCATTAAAGATCAAACAGAGTTTCAACAACAGGTCAGCCAGTTTACTCAGCAACTGTGGCGCTGGTTAATGATCCTTATGGGGTTATTGTTGGTGATACAGATGGCTTGGTTGTGGTGGACCTTAAAACCCTTATCAAGCTTAGAAACAGAGCTAAACGCCATCGAAAATGGCAAAGCGAATCAATTAACACACGAGTACCCAACAGAGCTGCAAGCGGTGGCGCAGCAACTAAATACGTTACTTAGTACCGAACAAAATCAACGAAAGCGCTATCGAAATGCACTGTCCGATCTTGCCCATAGTCTTAAAACCCCGTTGGCAGTCATTCAAAGTCAAAGCGACTTAAGTGCTGAATCATTTGAGCAGGTCAGCTATATCAACCGCATTATTGGCCATCAATTAAAGCGCGCCCAATCCGCAGCAGGCAGTGCATGGCACTTGGGTGTACCAGTTGTTGATGTGTCTGACAAATTAGTTAAAAACCTTCCTAAAATATACTGCCGACCACTAATCGCCATTGAGCAAACTGTTCAACGCGATGCCATCTTTAAGGGCGACCAAGCAGATCTTTCTGAGATACTAGGTAACTTGCTAGATAACGCCTGTAAAGCGGCAAAAGGTAAGGTGCTACTGAGTGTCACTCACAATGCTCAATCACTCATAGTGCAAGTTGAAGACGATGGCAATGGCATAGATAAAGCATTGCAAGCACAAATTTTTGAGCGCGGCATTCGAGCTGACTCCTATAAGATGGGACACGGTATCGGCCTCGCCATCGTGCGAGATTTAGTTGATAGCTATCACGGTCAACTCTCTATGGGTCAATCAGACTTATTAGGTGGAGCTCGGTTTACTATAATTTTCAAATCCTAGTCCCATTCCCTAAAGCTCGGTTATAGCAAAAAAACATCAATAATCGAGCTGTTTTTGGCTTTCAGCTTATGTTCATCTTCGCCCCTTTATAATCTGCTTATCGTCACTATTCGATAGGAAAGCATATGAACATGTTCAAACATTGCTGTTGCTTGTCTCTGGTTATCGCTTTGCAGTGGTTAACTCCAGCAAGTGCATACGCTGAAGATTATGAAAACGCTCAACAGGCTCAGCTCAATGAGGGAGAACTTGCGCAGATGTTAGCGCCGATTGCACTCTACCCAGACAGTCTGCTGACACATATCTTAATCGCTGCCACCTACCCATTAGAAGTTGTTGAAGCCCAACGTTGGCAACAAAAAAATCAACAATTCAGTACCGAAAAACAAGTCTCAAATGCCGAGAGCATGCAGTGGGACCCGAGTATTATTGCGCTGATTGCATTTCCTACCGTGCTACAAAAACTCAGTGAAGATCTGCAGTGGACACAGTCCCTTGGCGATGCTTTTTTGCAAGATGAAGCACAGGTGCTTGCCAGTATTCAAGCCCTTCGACAACAAGCTGACAACGCCAACAGCCTCAATGATATGGAAAATATGCAGGTGACGCGGGTCAATAATCAAATTGTGATTGAACCTGTTAGGAAAGAGGTGGTTTACGTACCTTACTATGACCCAAGAGTCGTATATGGAAACTGGTATTGGTATAACTATCCCCCGGTATACTGGGCTATGTACCCTGGCTATGTGCGACCTAGATATGGTCACTTTTACTGGCATACAGGCGTCCACATTAGCTTCAATTACTATTTCAGTGCGTTTCACTGGCACAAACGTCATGTTGTGGTCGTGCATCATAAAAACTCACGTCATTATCGTCATCACGGACGTATTGTCACTAGCCATGGCGCCAAACGCTGGGCACATAAACCACAGCATAGACGAGGTGTCGCCTATAGCAATAATGCTTTAAAGCACAAATATAAAAGTCACGTCCCAAGTCGTGCCCATAGCAAAGTTGTTAGGACTCAAAAACCCTATAAAGTGAATAAAAGCCGTGAAATGCAGTTCGCTAAAAACTTAAAGCAGCAACCCAATGTGCGCAACGCCTACTATGGCAATACCAAAGCGGTTAACAGTCATCAACCTGTAAAGAGCCATCAACCCGCTAAAAGCCAACAGCGGGTTAAGAGTCATCAACCTGTAAAGAGTCATCAACCTGTAAAGAGTCATCAACAGGCAAAGAGTTATCAACCAGCTAAAAGCCAACAGCGTGTTAAGAGTCATCAACCAGCTAAAAGCCAACAGCGGGTTAAGAGTCATCAGCAGGCAAAGAGTTATCAACCACAGAAAAGTTATAGACAGGCCAAGAGTCATAAACCAGCCAACAGCCATAAAGGAAGTGGCCAAAAACAAAGAAGGGATTAAGCGAGATTAACACTCCATAGATACATGTAGATCTATGGAGTTTTCGTAATCAAACCACCTTACTTTTCACTGTAAGATGCTAAGTTAAGTCGTTTATCTTGCAACGTCTTTAGCTGAGACAAGACCTCACTAAAGCGAGGTCGCAGTGCTGAACGGGTTTGCAGACAATCTTCAGCAAGCAACTCTAGTTTGATCACTATCTCAGATAATTCAGTTCGCTGTGCCAATCTGTTATCTAGCAGATCTTCAATCAAACAACCCAGCGCCCTCACTTCAATACTCTCCATTGCCTCACGTTGTAATAGGGGTAATCGCAATAAGTTAGATGCAGCCCCAAAATCACCAAAAAGCATATCTGCTTGGCTATTAATCATCGTATTGTGTGCATATACATCACCATGACTAACACCATTTTTATGCAAATGAGCCATAGCTGCAGCCATTTGCATCAGCACCAACAAAACTTGCTCTAACGACAGTTCCTGACCCTTAACAAAGGTGTCTCTAGTGCAAGTATCGAGTGAAGGCGGCAGGCCAAGATTTGCAAAAGAGCTTGGGATAAGCTCCATCACGAGTCCAAGCTTGCCTGCATCTTTAATTTGAGCGACGACTTTAATTAGATTGTTTTGTACGCCAGCCTGTAAACAGCATGCAAGCTCATCAGACGGATAACCATCACTGGTCACCTCACCTTTAAAAAGCTTAACTGCGATATTAGCTGCAGTGCCTTTAAGTGACTGAGGCTGATTAAGCCACTTAGCACTGTAGATAACGCCTGACGCACCTTGGCCTATTACTTGACCTAATTGAATATCCGCTAGAGGCACCGACTGCATAGGTTCTGCCGGCTGTGTCTTGGCTAAGCTTACCTTATTGTCAGCGGCCGTAGGGTTACCAGCAACAGCCAACCAAGCAAGTTTAGGTAATTGAAATAACCAATCTGGAAATTGAGTAAACTCATTGGCAGACAGTCTAGCCAACTCCAAATTTGAACAATTAGCCATACTAATAGGCAAAGCGCTTAACTTGTTACCCGCTAGCGCGAGCTTTTGTAATCGAGTGAGTGACCCCATATCTTCAGGTAGCGAAGTTATTTGGTTATCGGTCAAAATAAGCCAACGGGTCCGCACAGGCAATGAACCTGTAGCAACCGTTTTCAGCTTATTGGATTTAAAGCTTATCATCTCCAATTGAGGGCTAGCTGCTATAACTGCTGGGACTTGTTCAAACTCATTACTCGTTAAGAACAGTAGTTTCAGTTTAGTTAAACTGGAGAAATTGCTTGGCAGCTGAGACAGCTTATTCCCGGAAAGATCTAGCACTTCTAACGTATCAGCAAGCGTAAAAATAGCGTCTGGAAACGCGGTTAACTCCTCTGAGATAGTGAGTCGTTTAATACCTTTTAGTTCACCTGAAGCGAGTTGTGCCAAAGTATGCAAAATCAGCTGCCTTTATTATTTATAATCGAAGATTCAAAATGGCGGCAATGGTAATACATCTCCAGTTAATGAGAAAGCTGCGATTAGAACTAAACCGATAATGGATATAGATAGTCCTAATAGATAACACTAATAGATAGTCCTAACAGATAGCTCTGCTTTAAGCTGATCCATATTTACTTTATAACGTATTGCTTTAGCATGAGTTAAGCATCAGTAATAAATTGTTTTACGCTGCTAGCAATAGCAGCAGAGGTCAAGCCATCATGAAGAATAAGCAAGCCGCTAAAGTACCAACCAGTCGCCTTTCTCGATTATCCTCCTTAGGTGGACTTGCCTCACGCCTTGCTAGCAACGTAGTGTTTGAAGGTGCTAAAAAGTTGAGCAAGGGAGAAAAAACCTCTCTCAACGAGCTGGTAATGACCCCCAAAAATATCACCCATTTGGCAAACAAGTTGGCGGAGCTTCGCGGCGCAGCAATGAAAGTAGGACAAATGCTGTCTATGGACTCGGGAGAGCTGCTACCTAAGGAGCTCAGTGACATACTTTCTAAACTACGTTCTGATGCTAAAGCCATGCCTCATAAACAGTTAATCGTTATTCTCAAATCGAACTGGGGCAACGATTGGCTCGACCCTTTTGCCCATTTTGAATTATCGCCGTTTGCTGCAGCCTCTATTGGGCAAGTACATCAGGCAACGTTGGGCTCTGGCGAAAAACTAGCAGTAAAATTGCAATACCCAGGGATCCGTAACAGCATCGACAGTGATATCGATAACGTTGCTACCATACTAAAGTTATCTAACCTCATTCCAAGTAATGTACAGTTTGACCAACTACTAGATGAAGCAAAAAAGCAGTTACATGTAGAAGCCGATTACCAAAATGAGCTATTAATGCTGCAGCGCTTTCAATCCTTTATCGACAGTGGGCAGATAGATAGAGAGAGTTTCGTGATCCCACAAGTTTATCCAGCGCTATGTAATCAGAATATTCTTGTGATGGAATTTATCGAAGGGCAAAGTATCGAATCGATAACAGTACTTGCACAAACTATTAGGGATGAAGTGGCGACTAAACTATTCGAGCTGTTTTTTAAAGAGCTGTTTTGTTTCAAGCTAATGCAAACAGACCCTAACTTTGCCAATTATCAATACCAAACCACAAGCGGCAGATTAGTATTATTCGACTTTGGCGCCAGCCGAGTTATTCCGAATGCTCTGTCTGCGCAATACAGGCAACTGATGGCTGCCAGTATTGTTAATGATAGGCTAGCGATGGAAAGTGCAGCGCAAGGTATAGGATTCTTCCAAGATGCTATCAGCGCAACGCAGAAATCTCTGGTGCTCGATATTTTTTATATGGCCTGCGAACCGCTACGGTTTGATGGCGAGTATGACTTTAGTCACAATACCTTAGCCAGTAAGATTAAAGAGGCAGGCATGGCGATGAGTATGCAGAGCAATGAGTGGCATAGCCCACCCGCCGATGCCATTTTTGTCCACAGAAAACTAGCAGGCTTGTATTTATTAGCATCGCGAATAGGCGCTAAAGTCAACGTTAAACAACTATTTGCAAGCCTTTAATTATAATAGATAACTCTATTTAGACTGATATTTAATCGTGCGCTCAGTTTTTAAAAGCTCTTGCCCTTGGGTAATAGCCAGCACAGCTTTTGATTTAAACTCGCGTCGATACAAAGTCACCACCACGAAGATACTCGCAATAATAAGCAGCATCGGATGGAAAAACCAACAGAGTGCCGCCATGGCAAAATAGTAACAACGCAGTCCGTAATTATAGGAGTGCGCGGCTTGGTCTTGCACAACGGCCATCTGCTTAGCATAGCGACGTAAATTTTCATTTAGGCCGTCTTTATCATAGGGTGCAGCGCCAATCATCACATTGAGAAAACCATACTGGCGCATAGACCAGGTAAACTGGAAAAAAGCCATTACGAAGATAAAAGTCAATACACCCAGCTTCACCTGCACCAACGCATGATTTGGATCTGCAGCAAAAGGAATAGAAGCAATAACGGCTTCTAAGCGCTCAACTTGAGCAAACAGTGTTAACACACCGGCAAGAACAAGCATGGTTGTGCTTGCAAAAAAGGAGATATTACGCTCAAGGTTTGCCAACAATGCCGCCTCACCGACTCTGATCTCTCGGCTAATGAGTTCGTACATCCAATGGATACGATGTTGATGCAGACATCGTGCAATACAGTTGGTCGTCTTAGCCTTATTTTTAGCAAAGCGAGCGTAGCCCACCCAGCTAATGATAAAACTCAGGATGGCTATAATGTCTAACATTGAAATAGTCATAACACTCTCAAAAGTATTGGTAAACACAGATCTTAATTGGGATATAAACTAGGTTTCTAGTTTACTTTCGAGATCTGAACTGACGATTTTTAACGCTGCCAATGCGACTTCTGGAGCGATATTATTGGATTCGAAAAGAAAAATAAGATCCACTGCTAACTTTACCTCAGCTGGCGCCGCAGCCAATCCTGACTCATTACTATCACTCACGTATTATCCCCGTTAAATTCAGCCAACAAATATTACTCCATTCTAAAGTTATTCTATTCTAACTGGCTTTGAATTAAAAAACAGGATGAAAAAGACGACAGAGTTCCCGTTAGGTTTAACCACTTAGAGAACTCAGGGAAAATCCAATTCTATCAGATATATTTAGCAACAAGATCTAAGTGCTAACAACCTGACTAGCATCTATATAAAAGTACTAGTGTTGCGTTATCACTTCTAGCAGTGCTGTCTTTTCCATTGGTTTATGAAAAAAATAGCCTTGGATATTGTCGACCTCTTTTTCATTAACAAAAGCCAGTTGAAGATGGCTTTCAACCCCTTCAACCGTAACGTTTAAATTCAACGCACGACTTAACGCAACCACAGCAGAAACTAACGCAGCTTGCTTTTTATCGTTAACATCTCTAATAAAGCTTTTGTCAATCTTCACAATATCTACTGGGAATTCGCTTAGGTAGGATAAAGATGAGTAGCCTGTGCCAAAGTCATCAATTGCGATTTTGATCCCGAGCTCTCGTAACTGGCTTAAAGAGTTAATCAAATGCACTTGCTCTTTCATCAACAGTGACTCGGTAATTTCCAAAGTTAGTTTATGGTAAGGAAAGCCTTCCGCTCGAATCTGCGTCGCGGTTTCTGTTATTGAGTTTATCAAACAGTCTTGTAGATCATGGGACCAGAATTCAAATGTCGAGACATTAATGGACATACCAATATCCAGTCCTAACGCTTCAAATTCAAGTAACGTTTTCATCGCCTCAACACGCACCCAGCGTCCTAACTCAATGATTAAACCACTCGATTCAGCGGCAGAGATAAACTCATCAGGCCTGACTAACCGACCATCATGACGCCAACGAATGAGCGCTTCTACAGAAAGAATTCGGTGCTGTTTGGCACATACTATGGGTTGATAGTGCAATTCAAATGCATCATTTTCTATCGCCAGCTTAAGCGCGTTGGTTAACTCAGCGGTTCTTTCGGCATCAGATTGCATCTGATCGTTAAAAAAGTGAAATTGGTTTCGACCTTGCTCTTTGGCACAAAAAAGGGCTTGGTCAGCACAGTTCAGCAGCTGCTCTAAATTGCATGCATCTTGAGGGAAACGACTAATGCCAGCGCTTAATCGTGTAAAAACCCGCTGGTGAGAGTCTAGCAAATACTCTTGTGAAACCACTTCATTTAGCCGATGAACCCGTTTTGACAAAACCTCAGGCCGAGCTTCATCAGGAATAATAAGTGCAAACTCATCTCCCCCGAGGCGTCCTAAAACGTCATGCGGTCCCATACAGGTTTTAATTCTGTCCGCGACTTGAATAAGGACTTCGTCTCCAAGCTTATGCCCTAAACTATCATTGATCTGCTTAAAATTATCTAGATCCATCAGGATAAAACTGAAGCATGAGTTCGGATTCAATTTCGCTAACTTAATCTGTTGTTCAATTTTTTCAAATAGATGTGGACGATTAACTAATTGAGTTAATGGGTCAAACTTTGCTTGATAATGAATGATTTCAGCCGCTGATTTCTTATCCGTAATATCAGCAAAAATCCAAGCGTAAGAAAATTCGGTTTCACCTGTGTCTTTAAAGGCTGTAACGTTTACGTCTGCGCAGAATATCGTATTGTCAGCTCGACGGCCTAATAGCTCTCCCTGCCATGCGTTACCGGTTTTTATCTGCTGAAACAGGTTAACCAGCTCTTCTTCAGACGATTCCCCAAAGACCAGCTGTGGCGAAAACTCAGCGAGCTCGGACTGACTAGAGCCTAGTGTATTAAAAAATGAAGGATTGGCATCGATTACCGTACCGTTAGCATCGGTGATTAAAATCGCTAACGGCATTTGCTTGAAGATCCCAGCACATAAGCGCTGAAATCTAGATGAGCGATCTCGCTCAATAGCTAAGCTTGCAAGCAGCGCAGCCTCAGAGATTAACTCTAAATCATCGTTACTTGGATTTCTAGCCTCACTATAGTACATCGCAAATGTACCCAAGACCCTGCCATCGGCGCCGATAATGGGTTCAGACCAGCAGGACTTCAATCCCACCGATAGCGGTAACTCTCTATAGAGGACCCAGTTATCGTGAGTAGCAATATCTTCAACTATAACCCGTTGCCCTGAAAAAGCAGCCGCACCACAAGAGCCGACTTTAGCGCCAATTTCAATACCGTGAATAGCATTATTATAATGTTCAGAAATATTGGGAGCCGCCGCTTTGAGTAGCCGCTTCCCATCGGCACTGAGTAATAATATAGAGCCCTTGCTACCAATCTTTTTTTCTTCAGTAAGGCGTACGATTGCATGCAAAACGGACTTTAATGGTGACTCACCCACTAACATTGTTAAGATGGCAGCATAGCGCTTTGCACTTATTGCAGAAGTTTTGATAAGGCCAGGAAGGTATTCATTCTTGGTACTATGAGCGTTCATTATTATTAGTATGCTCTACAGATAATTCAAAAATTATCTGTTTATTTTACCCAATAGCCAACATCTTACAATCAGTAAACCGCCTCACCGTCAAAAATCAGACAAAACACTTGGTATATTGCATACAAAGGTGTTATTCGTTAATTAATTATAAATTTTCAGGATAGTTAACTAGCAGTTTTTGGAGTATTTAACCACTTGGTCTCAGTAATTAGAGATTAGCTAGTAACAAATGCTAAAAATGTTAAAATTAAATAGGAATCGTTCAATATTTTGGATTATCAATGATCACAGCATCCCTTCCACATTAGCTTATACCTGTGTAACCTGATGCTAGCATCCTCAAGTAGAACGGGTATATACTCGGCCTCTGTAAATACAAGTCGTCACTATTTAAGGTAAGCCCAAATGGCAAAGATGGATTTCTCAGTAATCAATGACAGCACCGCTAAATCTTTTAATGAGCAAAAAAATCTTATTAAAAGAGTTTTTAAAGGAAATACCGTACTTTGCCCTATATGTAATAAAGCATTAGAGATGAAGTTACCGACTAAAGATCAGCAAGAGACAATCTCAGGGATCCGCTGTAAGAAAGGCTGTACTGATATAGAGCTTGATATGGAATTAGTTTTGTAAAACAACAATATTGGCTGCTTAAATTTCTGCACTAAAGCAGCCACTATGTAGAAACCTTATGCTATTAAAACTGATAGGTTATACCTAATCCAAAGCCACTAGATGCCATATCAAATATAAAGTCATTGTCGTCATAATCAATGTCTAAGTACCTAAAACTGTATTTTAGTGCCCAGTTTTCAGAAAGATCCTGATTCATAGTAAAATTCAGCCCCCATGAAAAATCTGAACCGACACCAAAACCGCCTATATCAGCACGACTGATAAGATAAAACCCTTCAGTGAAACTCCACTTATTTTTAATACCGATAAGCGGATCGTACCAGTCGTCACCAAAGTTTGGTTTTCTATTCAATTCCAGAAAACGAACCTCTAAACTGTTACTAATATCGATAGCACGCACGCCTGCATAACCATACCATTGATTATTAGTCTCATTAGAAAAGCGGTAAGCCGCAACAATATCGAGCATCTTCTGTTTAGCCGTCAGTTCAGCTGAAGCAAAGTCGGTCTTAGTTTCATATTTAAGCTTCATGTAAACCAAGTCGATCCAAAATTGCCAATCAGCCTTATTTGCTTGGAAGTTGAGCAGTGCAGCACCATCTAGATTTTCAAAAATTTCACTAAACGACATATCCATATCAACAACAACTGGGATCCCATTTTCGTCAACATAGCCTGTTTGTCCTTGCTGATTAACAAGCCAAAGGTAGGGAGATATTTCAAACTTCCATGTCTCAGCTTTTACACTGTGGTTCACTAATAGCAAAGATGCCAATAAGCATGACAATAATGAATTTAATATTTTTGACTTAGAGATTTTAGACTTCAACATAGGCATTCCATTTCCACTGACTCTGTAAGCAATGACAAGCCAATCCCCATAGACCATTGCCAATCAAATTCGGTCTAGCACAAAGCTTAAGGTTATGAATCGTCGTGATAATTAGCTAACAGTAAGCGTAGTAGAGATTCAATGGATTACCTAGAATAGATCAAATGAGTTGCAAAAAACTTCAGCGCTTAGGAGTAACGGTCCTTGTCGGTTTTAATCGGCAATCATGTAATAGTCTACGGCAGGCTAGGGAACGCGCTTGACTCTTCCATTGACTGTTACCGCTGTTTTAATACTCAGTAGTAGTGAACTTGACACTGAAATCGTTAAAGTGACAAAAATAGCGACTAAAATAACAATTTGGTACTTAATCGCAATCAATGGATCCACCCCACCTAATATCTGGCCAGTCATCATTCCAGGCAGTGTGACTAAGCCCGTGGTAGCCATTGAAGCTAATATTGGCGCAAAAGACTGTTGCATAGAAGTTTGAATAAACGGTAATGCTGCTTGATAGCTACTTGCACCAAGCGCCAAAGCACCCTCATATTCAGCTTGCTTATCTTCAAACGCACCAAACAAGCGTTGTAATGCAACAATATTACCGCTCAAGCAGTTACCCAATAACATCCCTGCTGTTGGTATCAAATATTGAGCGCTGTATAGCGGTTCAGGAGACAACAAATACACTATCATCATCCATAAGACAGGAAACAAGCCTAAGGACAAGCCGCAAAGTACCGGAATATAGAGTAGTCGGCGTGATAGCTTGGCTTTAGTAATAATCGCACTAGCGCCAATCAACAACATCAGAAATAGCCACAACATGTTGACAGTAAAGCTATTGAGCTCAAATAAATACTGCAGATATATGCCAACTAGAATAAGTTGAACAAGCATGCGCACGACCGCATAAAACATATCTTTATTCAGGCCGAGCTCGAAATAACGGCTAATACCGAATGGGATCAGCAGAATAATCATAAAGCTTGCTAACTGCCACCAGCTAATATCCATCACTACACTTCTATGTTGCTATATATCTATAACTAGGCAATATAAATGCAACTGAGGTGAAAATCTTGTGATTTCAATGAAATTTATCTAAAAATAAACAATATTGCGTCAATTCAACGTTGATACAAGAGCAATAAAAAGTAATTAAAGTAAACAATTACCTAGCGCACAATTAAAACATGATGTGGCGAGCAGCCTTACGCCCCATCTAGAGTCGCCAAAAATTTCGACATTGGATTAAACAAAACTTGATCAACATCTAATGAATTCGTTTTGCGCCTTGTTAGACTCAGGCCACTTTTCGCTATTAGAAAACTTGAATATGAAGCAATATCTACGTGAACGTTTCCTAAAATATGTCAGCTTTAACACTCAATCTGACAGCCAACATCACAGCGTTCCCAGTACTCACAACCAATTTGTGTTTGCTCAATATCTGCGCCAAGAGCTTGTCAGCTTAGGCTTTGATGAAGTACAGCTGTCAGACAAAGGTTACTTAACGGCCACGGTTCCTGCAACGGTGGACAATGTTCCTTGTATTGGCTTCATCGCCCATTTGGATACCGCCCCAGATTACAGCGGCGATGACGTATCACCACAAGTCATTGAAAACTACAATGGTAAAGCAATAGCATTAGGTCTAGAAGAGACCCTATCGCCCGATCAATTTGATAGCTTAAATCAGTATGTAGGCCAAACCCTCATTACTACCGACGGCACCACACTGCTCGGCGCAGACGATAAAGCCGGTATTGCAGAGATCATCACAGCGCTACACCACTTAATTACTCACCCAGAGATCCCACACGGTAAAGTAAGACTTTGCTTTACACCTGATGAAGAGATTGGCCGCGGAGCTGACCACTTTGATGTTAATAGCTTTGGCGCTAGCTGGGCTTACACAGTCGATGGTGGTCAAGTTGGTGAGCTCGAATATGAAAATTTTAATGCCGCTACAGCAGTAATAACAGCAACCGGCAATAACTGCCATCCAGGTAGCGCATTTGGTGTAATGATCAACGCACAAACTATGGCTGCCCGCTTCCATGCAAAAATGCCATTAAAAGATACACCTGAGTTTAGTGCTGATTACGATGGTTTTTTCCACCTAATTGGTATGGAGGGTGTCACCGAAAAAGCCACACTGACTTATATCATTCGTGACTTTGACTTAACCCTATTTGAGCAAAGAAAACGCTGGTTAGTTGATTTAGTCGAAAAATATAACACCGAGTTAAAGATAGGCCAGCTCGCGATTGAAGTTGAAGACTCTTACCTTAATATGAAGCAACAGATTTTACCGCACCCACATATTATCGACATAGCCAAGCAAGCAATGCTTAACTTAGAAATTACACCAATCGTGAAACCTATCCGGGGTGGCACTGACGGCGCACGGCTTTCTTATATGGGACTCCCTTGCCCTAATATCTTCACTGGTGGCCACAATTTCCATGGAAAGCATGAATATGTCTGCCTTGAATCTATGGAAAAAGCGGCTCAAACCATTATAGAGATAGCAAGATTGACAGCATCAGAGCAGGTACGAGCTTAATACCTGCGATAAAGCTTCCTCAGCAAATAAGTTAATGCCGATTCTAAAATCGGCATTTTTTATAAGTTGAGCCAAGGTAGCTCCCGCTTTATCAGCGTTGATTTATGGCAGAAAAGATGTAAATCGACTCTGTTTGCATCTACACTATTTACAACCTATTTAGATAAAGAAAGCCATTTATGAATGCAGCCATTATCGGCGCTACGGGTTTAATTGGTCAGCACCTGCTGCAAAAGTTAATAGACTCTACTGCCTATAACAAAATTTATATGTTAGGCCGCCGCCAAGCTAGCTATCAGCCCTCTAGCACCACAGAGGTTATATTCATCGCCTGCCAATTAGACGAGCTCGCCACACTCTCATTACCAGAAAATATAGATCAAGCATTTTGCTGTTTGGGTACCACAATCAAACAAGCGGGGAGTCAAGATGCATTCATTGCCGTAGATAAAACCGCCGTTGTCGATTTCGTGCAATTATGCCAGGCAAACAGTAACTTTATTGTCACCGCACTTGGGGCGAATCCGCAATCAAGCTCTTTCTATAATCGAGTCAAAGGTGAGACTGAAGCAGCATTAGAGTTGATGCTATCTGACAGAGAGCAGATAAAAGGAGCGGCCAATAAGTTGGTATTTTTCCAACCAAGTCTGCTTATTGGCGAGCGAGATGAGCGTCGTGCGCTCGAATCATTCGGACAAACCATTTTTAACTTTATCTCGCCGCTATTTATTGGCCCACTGAAACGTTACCAGCCCATTGCAGGTGAACAAGTCGCTGCAGCAATGCTCAACCTTGCGCTAAGTTCACGCCCCAATGAGTCTAACCATCAGTCTATAAACATTATTGAGCCCCGAGTCATTAGAGTAAATAATGAAGATATGCTGTGATTAACCAAATAACAGCGATATGGGGTTTATATCGTTTGAAGATAGATTAGAATGCCTCCTCATTTAAATTGAACCTCTACACAGCAGATGAAGATAAGCCAGCGCCTAAAATTGATTGAATCCATGGTAGTTAACCGTTATGACCATATTTGGGATTGTTGCTGTGATCATGGCTTATTAGGTGCCAAGCTACTAGAAAATGATCGCGCTGCAACGGTTCATTTTGTTGATGTTGTCCCTG
This sequence comes from Shewanella sp. 10N.286.54.B9, assembly GCF_041468565.1. Lineage (NCBI taxonomy): Bacteria > Pseudomonadati > Pseudomonadota > Gammaproteobacteria > Alteromonadales > Shewanellaceae > Shewanella > Shewanella sp. 10N.286.54.B9. Next base: position 7,788 of record NZ_JBFRIY010000037.1, on the reverse strand, counting down.
ATTTAATGCGAGAAGTGAGCAATAAACTAGAGCGCTTTTACCCCGTTAAAAATGAAGGAGAACGGCGCTGGCAAGTACACTGTATAGATGTCGCTTTGTTGCCATTGGTTGATAAAACCAATAGCCAACTGATCATCATTGCAGGAGTCGGTGGTGAACTGTTAATCAGCTTGGTGGAAGCAATCATAGCAGCTCACCCACTACAGCAACTTGAGTTTATTTTATGCCCTGTCCACCATATTTTTGAAGTCCGTAAAGCACTCAAAAACCTAGGACTTGGCCTAATTGATGAGCATCTGCTAGAAGAAAACCGCCGCTTCTATGAGGTGCTGCATGTTTCGACTCACTCTAAATTGCCAATATCATTGGTTGGTAGCCAGATGTGGGATTTGACCCGCACACTCGATCAGCGCTATTTGCAAAAAACCTTATCTCACTACCAGCGAATTGAGTCTGGTCAATTGAGCAGGCGAATTAACACGACAACCTCAGTAACTGATGTTTCAGCTGAAGATGTATCGAATATCATTAAGCAATATCAAGCACTGACACTCGACAAAAAGTAGTGTTTAGCTCCGCTCTAAAATTGCCTTAATAATTAGAGGCATTCAATAATCGTATCGCGTACAATCGGCGACCAGTTACTTTTCCCCCTTGATACAATGCTTGCAAAACATTAGGCCTATTAAAACTATGCAGCTTTTAAGATCCACTATCCATCCTGACCTAGCGTCCCTCGAGGGTAAACGATTCCACCGCCAAGCTGCGCGCGGAATTATTCTTGATGGTGAGAATATTCTAATGCTATACACCGAGCGCTACCATGACTACAGTATTCCCGGGGGCGGTGTAGACGAAGGAGAAGATCTACGCCAAGGCTTAATCAGAGAGCTAGAGGAAGAAACCGGTGCCAAGCATATTGATGTGATCAGTGAGTTTGGTCGCTATGAAGAGTTTAGGCCTTGGTACAAAGAGAATTTTGACATAGTGCACATGGAGTCATTCTGTTTTGTTTGCACTATTCACCCAGAGCTTGGGGAAACTCGGCTTGAAGAACATGAGATCCAAAATGGCATGCGCCCTTTGTGGATCAATATCCATCAAGCCATTGCTCACAATGAGCACACCATAGCCAATAGCCCAAAAAAAGGGATGTCGATTGACCGTGAAACCTATTTGCTAAAACGTATAGTAAAAGAGCTTCTGTAACAGTTAAAGGCTTCTATTTAGCGAAACCTTACCAGACTACAGTGACTCTTTCGTCGCAATAGCCAGTTCTAATCGTTTTATCTCACGTTGCAATGCATTACGGTTAACTTCGTTAAAGGTCCACATCTTAATCGCTATCTGCATCATACTACTGAGCAACAAGGTCACTCCCCAACGGATGAGCTCATGTAAACTTTCAACCACAAAGAAGAACTGATAGCCTGACCACAGCATCAAGCCACTGAGTAACAGAGCAATAATACTCATTAACACCATCCAGCCACCTAAGCGGCCTTTGTAGGCATCGCCCAGCATCGCAAATAAAGATTTATCAGCGGTTTGCTGCTGACTCAATTGAGCCTTCTCTTTAGCTAATTCTTGGCGGATCTTTTTGTCAATATCCATAACTAATTCTCCTGCTCCAAAACTTGTTTAAATAACTTTCTAGCTCTAAATAAGCGTGATTTAACCGTACCTTCCGGGATTTCCAGAATGTTTGAAATTTCAGCAATACTCAACTCTTCTAAATAGAATAGGTATATTGCCTGCCCTTCAAGCGGTGGCAGTTTGGAAAGCCCTAGTTTAACTCCATCCATAACCTCTTCAGGCTCTGCTTCGACCGCCTCACACTCGCTAATTTCAATATCCGACAAACTTTTATAACGATTCTTAACTTTCAGATAGTCCAACACTTGCCAACGAACGAGCCGAAATACCCAAGCATTGATGGTTGCTGGATCCTCGAGTTTATAAATTGTTTTCGATAACTTGATCAGTGCATCCTGCACCGCATCTTGTGCCAAGGTGGAATCGCCCGCTATTTTTGCAGCAAACCCCAGCGCACTCGGATAAAAGTGTTGGCACAATGCTGAAAAAGCGTGCTTGTCTCCCGCTTGAGCTTCTAATACCCACAACTCAACTTGCGCTTGCAGCATAGTTTATGTGTCACTCCATCTAGTATTTACTACAAAGACGATTACTAGAGATAAAAGGTTCACTAAAAATAAAAAAGGGAGCAAATGCTCCCTTTCAATCATATAAAGATTAGAAATAAACAAACAAGTTAATGATCATTGCATTGATAATATCGATGAAGAAACCACACACTAGTGGCACGATAATAAATGCCCTGTGCGCTGCACCATATTGCTGAGTCACCGCTGTCATGTTAACAATTGCCGTAGCAGTAGAGCCTAAAGTAACGCCGCCAAAACCTGAACAGATCACCGCAGCTTCATAGTCTTTGCCCATAAAGCGGAACACCACAAATATAGTAAACACCACAGAGAGCAACACTTGCAGTGCCATTATCACAGAGATATATAGAAGACTACCTTCAAGTTCCCAGATTTTAAGGCTCATCAACGCCATGGTTAAAAACATCCCAAGACAGATATCTTGAATTAATGATAAACCTTGAGATGCATCTTCAATATAAGTTCTGTCTTTAGCTTTACGCCTACTAATAATCACCCGCCCTAAGTTACCGATAATAATCCCAGCAAGTAAACAAGCCACAAACATAGGCAGTTTTAATCCTGCTTCCTGCATTGTAAGATCAATAAAGTAGCCGATGATAAGCGTAACATTTAGCCATAACCAAGCTCGCAGCACGCCAAAATAATCAACTTTAATATGTGAAGAGTTACTTTGATGACTAGTACCAATATCGAGTTCTTCGTCATTATTCGCTTTAAGTTGATGTCGCTTCATTAAATACGCGGCGATTGGGCCGCCAATCACACAGGCAGAAATAAGCCCTAAAGTATTTGATGCAATGCCCAACTCACTAGCATTGGCGATCCCCAACTCTTCTACAAACGTAGGTGTCCACGCCATTGCAGTGCCTACACCGCCAATAAGCGAAATAGAACCCGACATAAGGCCAGCTTTAGGATCTAAACCAAAAAGTGTCGCTATGGTTACCCCAGTGAAGTTTTGTAAAAATATGAACACGCTTGCCAACACAATCAGGATCAGTAGCGGTTTGCCGCCTTTAAGTAAGGTCGCAAAATCAGCTTTAAGGCCAATCCCCGCAAAAAAATACAGCAATAAGGTATCTCTTACCGCAAGGTTGAACTCAATTTGAATATCAAACGCGTAATACAGTACGCCAACCCCTGCAGCACAAGCAAAACCGCCCACCACAGGTTCCGGAATACTGTATTTACGCAACAATTCATAGCGAGAGATGATCCCTTTACCAATAAACAGCGCAATAATGGCAAGCGTAAAAGACACAAAGTCTTTAATCTCTACTAATTGTGGTTCCATAAAAATAGTCATCCCTAAAAATCGTTAGAAAAATCAATAAAACAATTGATATAGCGCCAAACCCCAGCAAACGTTAATCAGATGTTACAACCACTAAAGTTAACAGATTTCAAGCCGATGATATAGCATAATGAGTATTTCGAATTAGCAAACTGAAGCTTTACTTAAAGCCAAAATAATACTTTTATAGCTATCATTAAATAGTCCATTACTTAGCTGAAGGCATAAAAAAACGGCCTCTCGGCCGTTTAATCATAAATGTTACTTCTCAGGTTGAGGTGGGTAACTTTGTAACAATGCGCTTATGGCAGTGTTAACCACTTCTACGCGCTCTTCTGGCGTATCTTTATCACGCACAGTATCAGCCACAGAACCTCGCCACATCAACTTGCCTGACTTAGTATCAACCAAATCAACAATTAATGTTCCAACTTCATATTCCCGTACAGTGGTTTGAGTATGGCCCATTCCCATTCCTCTGCCCCAGCCTGCGCCATAATATGGATTGTAGCCGTAATTGCTATTAAAGGTATCGACGTTAATTTTTTTATCGACTTTAGTCAGATAGTTAACTAATACATCGGCTTTATCTTCATCAACTAAACTTAAACCTTTCAGCTGTAGCTGATCGTTAACCGCTGAACGTATTCGCTGATCCATTAAGCCATCAAGATGGTATGCCGTTTTATCAGTTTTTTTCTCAACCCAAGCATAGGTTTTAACATCGGCAAAATTCACTCCAGGATCATAATCAGAGCTTGTCTTTAGTGAACTACAAGCACTAAGTGCTAATGCAGCAATAATAACTAATATCTTTTTCATCTTCTCTCCACCATGCCAACGGCATTCAGACACTGTTTTAAATAAGCTTACATAGCAATCTATTAATCTACAACTCAATTTTAGTAAATCAGCTTCTGGTTCAGCTTGACTTAAGCAACCAAGTTAATGATAATGATTATCAATTACTATTTAATAGGCTTTTTATTATGCTTTGGTTCATTGTCGCTATTATTGCTGCCAGTATTATGTTTTTCTTTACCCCAGAAAAAGCGGTTCAACATGCAGACAATAGCCCCTCTTTCTTTAATAAGCTAAGCAAACATTCACTACTACTGCTCCCAGTTACCGTTCTGACTTGGTTGGTTGTTGCTATCATTAGTGCTCCAGTCACCCCTTTTGCAGGTACTGCTGTCGGGTTTGTACTCACTTCCTGCGCAATCGCTTTACCTCAGTTGCACAGATACCTCGCAGTAATTGCAAGCTTAACCTTTGCAGCATTATTAATTGAACTCTCGTTATACCTCTAGTTTTATGTCGCCAATGGCATTAGTTATTGGCGAAAAAAGATATCCTCTCATTTGACTCCCGCTTCAACAGCATCTTTGTTAAACTACGCTTATCAGTAAATCATCAATAATATTTATGAAATCCGATCCGAACGTCTCATTAGTTTATAGCACCGATATTGGCAGAATCACCGAAGAAAAAGCGACTCAAAGTGCCCCTACTGGTGATGGTATTGTCAGAATACATAAAGACAGTAAGGGCCGAAAAGGTAAAGGTGTATCGGTTATTAAAGGGCTAGGTCTCGCAGAGAAAGAGCTTAAAGCCTTGGCACAAAAGCTAAAGAAACAATGCGGCTGCGGCGGTACTGTCAAAGATTTTTGCATTGAAGTGCAAACAGATAATAGACAGCAACTTAAAACGCTACTTGAAAAGTTAGGTTACACAGTAAAGCTCGCTGGCGGCTAACCACTAAGGACGTTTTATGGATAGCTTGGAAAATCAATTTCTTATTGCAATGCCCTCTTTGAATGATACTTTTTTCGAACGCTCACTGATCTATATCTGTGAACATGATGAAAAAGGCGCAATGGGGATTATGATTAATCGCCCTAGCGGCATCATTGTCGATGAACTGTTACAACAAATGGAACTCGCGGAAGAGCCTCAACCTGTAACCTCACTCGGTAGAGAAGTACTTGTTGGCGGCCCAGTAAACGCTGAGCGCGGTTTTGTACTGCACACCAATCAAGATTGCTGGAGCAATAGCGACTCCATTACTGACTCGCTGATGCTAACCACTTCTCAAGATATTCTTAGCTGTTTAGGTTCAGATAAAGCACCCGAAAAATTTCTTATCGCGCTAGGTTATGCAGGCTGGACAAGAGGTCAGCTAGAGCAAGAGATAGCGGATAACTCGTGGTTATCAGTGCCTGCAACGGCAGAACTCTTATTTGATATTGAGCATGAAGATCGCTGGCAACTAGCAGCAGAGTCACTTGGCTTTGATATCTGGCAATTGTCCAATTTGGCGGGACACGCGTAAAGTAAGCCAAACTCTGGAGTGGAAAATGAGTTCACAAACTGTATTAGGTTTTGATTACGGTACAAAAAGTATTGGCATCGCTATTGGCGAAGGACTAACCGCAAGTGCTCGACCATTAATGTCGATAAAAGCAATAGACGGTATTCCTAAATGGGAAGAGATTGGTGCAATTATTGACGAATGGAAACCAGACGTAGTTGTGGTTGGTTTGCCGCTTAATATGGATGGAACAGAGCAAGAAATTACCCAGCGGGCGAAGAAGTTTGCTAACAGGCTAAATGGTCGATTCGGTGTAAAAATCGCTACTCAAGATGAACGTTTAACGACGGCAGACGCCAAAGCTAGATTGTTTGAAATGGGGGGATATAAAGCACTCACTAAAGGCCAAGTTGATGCTATGTCTGCGGTGTTAATTATAGAGAGCTATTTTGAAAACCAATATGGCTAAGCTCTGAAACCTAAAAACAAAAAAGCAGCATATTTGCTGCTTTTTTACTTTAGAATCATGACCAAGAAAAGTTGAGATTGATGTTTTAATTTTTTTCTTCTTTCTCTCGCGCTTCTTCCTCAAGCTGTTTAATCAAAAGCTCTAATCGCAGCTTTTCTAACTCCGCATTACTCGCGGCTTTAGCCTCCCACTCAGGTTCTCCTTCCAACCCCTTAGCCCCCGAATCGGCACTATAAGACAACGCTGACACGCAAAGTATTAAACCAACTGATGTGATGTTTTTCATTATTACTTCCTTGTAGTGTAGATCTAGAGTGACATCCTGCTACTCTTTAATTTTGATTACTTATTGACCATATCAGAATCTCTAAGATTTACAAGCTTGAAATTATTTAGTACTCCAACGTGACTCGCTGTAATACCAATCAGTATAAGAAGTTGATCTACTCAGAGCGTTTTGGGCA
>NZ_JBFRIY010000037.1:0-328 GCF_041468565.1 Shewanella sp. 10N.286.54.B9 | reverse complement strand
GGCACGCTAATTCAAGGCAGTCAATCCAAAGTGAGTAATAACATAATGGTTATTCCCTTATGAGTTTATTTAACGCAGAAGTAGCAAGCCAAAAACACTCCTACAAGCGAGTTTTAGCGACTCTGATGCTGCGTTAATGAGCTTGAACGTAGAATCACTATGCTCTTAATTCATTGCAAACCACATGACCTAGCATGTTCTTGACATGCTTAAGGCATTCCCTCCCTCCTTGGAGGTCAGATATAGGAGGTACGAGACCAAGGATGGTCGAAGGTAGAATAATGCAGGAGCAATTATCGAGAGTAACGCAGGAGCAGTTACCGAGGAG